>RGWK01000142.1 GCA_010029775.1 Gammaproteobacteria bacterium | reverse complement strand
AAGGCAATGCGGCAAGGAATATTCGCCTTGATGAGGCCGGTGATGACATCCACCGAGGGACGCTGGGTGGCGAGGATCAGGTGGATTCCAGAGGCGCGTGCCTTTTGCGCCAGCCGCGCGATCAGCTCTTCCACCTTCTTGCCGACGATCATCATAAGATCGGCGAGCTCGTCGATGATCACTACGATGAACGGCAGCGGTTCGAGATCGGGGATCTGCGACTGATCAATCGAGGGGTCGTTGGCCGCGCGGCGCATCAGCACCGGATCCTTGATGGGTTTCTTCTCCTCGTTCGCGTCGCGCACCTTGCGATTGAAGCCCGCGATGTTGCGCACGCCCATGGCCGCCATGAGCTGGTAGCGCCGCTCCATCTCGGCCACGCACCAGCGCAGCGCATTGGCGGCCTGCTTCATGTCCGTGACCACCGGGGCGAGAAGATGCGGTATGCCCTCGTACACGGAGAGCTCGAGCATCTTCGGGTCGATCATGATCAGCCGCACGTCCTCGGCCGTGCTCTTGTAGAGCATCGAGAGCACCATCGCATTGATGGCGACCGACTTGCCTGAACCCGTGGTGCCCGCAACGAGCAAGTGCGGCATGCGCTGCAGATCCGCCACGACCGGCGCGCCACCGATATCTTTGCCGAGCGCGAGCGCGAGCGGCGAGCTGATATCGTCGTACGCCTTCGATTTGACGATCTCGCCAAGCGTGACGATCTCGCGCTTCTCGTTAGGGATCTCCAGACCCATCACCGACTTGCCCGGGATCACCTCGACCACGCGCACGCTGATGGCGGAGAGTGCCCGCGCCAGATCCTTGGCGAGCGAACTGATCTGACTGGCCTTCACGCCGGGCGCCGGACGCAGTTCGAAACGCGTGACGACCGGGCCCGGCAGCACCGCAACGACCTCGACCTCGACACCAAAATCTTTGAGCTTGAGTTCCACGAGGCGCGACATCGCCTCGAGCGCCTCGGCGGAGTAACTCAACTCCTTGGGCGGTGGATCGTCGAGCAACTGCAGCGGGGGCAACTCGCCGGCTTTAGCGGTGAACAGCGGCACTTGCCGCTCTTTCTCGACCCGCTCACTCTTCTCGGGTTGCGGCGCCGGCGCCTCGATACGCGGCTTCGGTCGTGCAGCGGCTTTTTTGGTTTCGACCTCGACCACTTCTTTGCGGGCCGCGCGCCGCTCCTCGCCCTCGGCCACGTCACGCTGCTGCTGTCGGCGTGCGCGCACCCAGTCGATCGCCCCCCAGAAACCCGCACCCAGTCGATCCATCACGGCCAGCCACGACAGACCGAAAGCGAGCGACACGCCACTCATGGCGCAGGCGAGCAGCAACAGCGTGCCGCCGACGAAATTGAAGTTTTGCGACATCCAGCCGCCGAAGAGGCCACCGACGACGCCACCCGCACCCTGCCGCAGCATGCCCGCGCCAAAGTGCAGCGCAGCGAGCGCACAGGTCGCGGCAAGCAGCAGCACGAAACCGCCGGCGCGCACGAAGGTGTTCAGTCGCGACGCCTGCTCGGGTGCATTGCGCCGTCGAAACATCAGCCAGCATGCCGCCGCGAGCATGCAAGGGAGCAGATAGGCCGGACCGCCGAAGAGAAAGAACAGCGTGTCGGCCAGCCACGCCCCTTGCAGTCCAATCAGATTATTGATGTCGGCTGCCCCGGTGCCCGTATACGAGAAGCCGGGATCGTCCGGGTGGTAACTGAGCAGTGCCACGAACAGCATCAGCGCCACGGCACCGGTGAGGATGACCGCACCTTCGCGCAAGGCGCGTCGCACGCTTTCAGTGAACCGATCGGGCGTTTCGCCCTTCGCTGCGGTATCGGGCAACTTGAGAGACCCTGCAGGGAGCGACTTGGTGTCGCAAGGCGCTGATTCTAGTGGATTAGCGCATCGAGATACAGGCCGGCCTGCCCGCCTCGGCATGGCGCCCGAGCCGCCAACCCCCTACCATTCGCCCATGAGCACACAACATCGAAAACTCATCATCTTGGGCTCCGGTCCTGCCGGGTATTCGGCCGCCGTCTACGCGGCCCGCGCCAATCGCGCACCGATGCTGATCAGCGGCCTGCAGGAAGGCGGTCAGCTGATGACGACCACCGAAGTCGACAACTGGCCGGGTGATGCGCATGGCCTGATGGGCCCGGCGTTGATGGAGCGCATGAAAGCGCATGCCGCACGGTTCGGTACCGAACTCGTCAGTGATCACATCCACACGGCCCATCTCGATGTGCGCCCGTTTCGCCTGATCGGTGATCTCGGCGAGTACACCTGCGATGCGCTGATCATTGCCACCGGCGCCTCGGCCAAATATCTGGGTCTCGACTCCGAAGAAGCGTACAAGGGGCGTGGCGTGTCGGCCTGCGCGACCTGCGACGGCTTTTTCTTTCGCGGACAGAAAGTCGCCGTCATCGGCGGTGGCAATACGGCAGTCGAGGAAGCCCTGTATCTGTCCAATATCGCCGCGCATGTCACGCTCGTACACCGGCGCGATCGGCTGCGCGCAGAGAAAATCATGCAGGATCGACTCTTCGAGCGCGAAAAGGCCGGCAAGGTGCGCATCCTCTGGAACCACGCAGTCGATCAGGTGCTTGGCGATGAGTCGGGCGTGACGGGCCTGCGAGTCCGAGCCACCGATGGCACGGGCAGCGAGGATCTGGCACTCACGGGCGTCTTCATCGCCATCGGACACTCCCCGAACACCGAGATCTTCAAGGGGCAGCTCGCCATGCAAGATGGCTACCTCACCGTGCGCAGCGGCACCTCCGGCAATGCGACCGCGACGAGTGTCGAGGGCGTATTCGCCGCAGGCGATGTTGCCGACCATGTCTACCGGCAGGCGATCACCTCCGCGGGCTCAGGATGCATGGCGGCACTCGATGCCGACCGCTACCTCGAGCGCTTCGATCACGGTTGATGCGCACGCAGGTCGTCGAACGCATCGACGCCATCGATGGCGCGCAGTGGGATGCGCTCGATCACCGCGGCTACCCGTTCCTGCGCCACGCGTTCCTGAGCGCGCTTGAACGCACACGTTGCATCGGTGAGGGCACGGGCTGGAGCCCGGCCGTACTCACCCTTCAGGATGATCAAGGGCTGGCCGGGGCCGTGCCCGCGTGGTTGAAAACACACTCCTACGGCGAGTTCGTCTTCGATTTTGCCTGGGCGCAGGCGTATTCAAGGCATGGGCTGCGCTACTACCCGAAGCTCGTTGCGGCAGCACCGTTCACACCGGCGACCGGCCCCCGTTGCCTCATCCGCCCGGGTCTCGACCGCGAGGCCGTGACCACACGGTTGTTCGAGGGCCTCGCTGAATACGCCGATGAGCGAGGTCTCTCCTCCGCACACGTGCTCTTCCCCGCCGAGACGGAACGCAGCCTGCTCGAACGCGACCCTCAATGGCTCATGCGTCGCGATTGCCAATTCCACTGGAGCAACCGCGGCTACGCGGATTTCGAGGATTTCCTCGGCAGCTTCACCGCCGAGAAGCGCAAAAAAGCGCGCCGCGAGCGTCGCAGGGTGACAGAGGCCGGCATCACTTTCCTCTCGTGTCGCGGTCACGAGGCGAGTCCCGAGGAGATCCTGACGGCCTGGCAACTGCATCGCGTCACGTTCCTGCGGCGCGGGAACGAACCGTATTTGGCCGCCGAGACCTTCCTTGAAATCGCGCGCACGATGGGCGAGTCGCTGCTGTTCAAGTTCGCCACGCTTGCGGGCGAGATCGTTGCCGTCGCGGTGTTCTTTGTCGGCGATGACACGCTCTACGGTCGATACTGGGGATGCAACGAAAACTTCCACAGCCTGCACTTTGAGACCTGTTACCACCAAGGCATCGAGTTCTGCATTGAGCAAGGCCTGAGCCGCTTCGAGCCCGGCACGCAAGGCGAACACAAGGTCAGTCGCGGCTTCGAACCGACCTACACCTACTCGGCACACCGCATCGCCGAACCGAGATTTCGCGCCGCCATCGCCGACTACCTAGAACGCGAAGCTGAAGCGGTCGAGCGCTACGCGGCCGGCATCGCCGAACATGTGCCCTATCGGCAGAACCTCGACACGTGAGTCCCCAGGCTTGAGCGCCCACCCATTGAGCGTGCCCTAATGGCGAAAGGTAGTCCGCGTCGGGCGCTGCACTGGCTCGAGCCCGGTGGCGATCCCGAAGCCTTCCCGCCCGTCGAGGCCGCGCTGGATGAGCCGCCAGGGCTCGTGGCAGCAGGAGGCGACCTGTCGGTCGAGCGCCTCGTCGCGGCCTACCGCCGCGGCATTTTCCCGTGGTACTCACCGGGCCAACCCATCCTCTGGTGGAGCCCCGATCCGCGCGAAGTGCTCTATCCGGCCGAGTTCCGCCGCTCTCGTAGCCTCGCCAAGCGCGAACGCAACGCAGGCTTCGAAGTCCGCTGGAACACCGCCTTTGCCGCAGTGCTCGAAGCCTGCGCCGCGCCACGCGAGAGCGACGGCGGCGGCACCTGGATCACCGAGGAAATGCGCGACGCGTATGTCGCCTTGCACGAAGCCGGCATCGCGCATTCGGTGGAAACCTGGCGCGATAAACAACTCGTCGGCGGACTCTACGGAGTGCGCCTCGGCGGCGTCTTTTTTGGCGAGTCCATGTTCAGCCGCGAGACCGACGCCTCGAAGATCGCCCTCTCAGCCCTCGTGCACCGGGCGCCCGAACTTCGCATCGAACTCATCGACTGCCAGATGCCCACCCGACACCTCGCCTCGCTCGGCAGCCGAGCGCTCTCCCGCGACGAGTTCCTGCGCGAACTGCATCGCCTGTTGCCGAAGCCTTGAGTCGCCGATTTGCTTACCGGGGCGGGTTTCGGCAGAATCCGCGCTTCTTCAATTTCGGGTGACCTCAAACTGATGTCCAAGGAAGACGCGATCCAGATGGACGGCGAAGTCGTCGACACGCTGCCGAACACCACGTTTCGCGTGAAGTTGAAGAACGGGCATGTCGTCACCGCGCATATCTCGGGCAAGATGCGCAAGAACTACATCCGCATCCTCACGGGCGACGTGGTGACGGTTGAGCTCACACCCTACGATCTGACCAAGGGCCGCATCGTCTACCGCGGCCGCTGAGTCGCCCTTAGTCGACGAGTTCCGGCTCCTCGGTCGGAATGCATTCCAGATCGAGACCCGAATCGTCACGCTTCACGCTGACCTTCACCGTACCGCCGTTGACGAGCTTGCCGAAGAGCAGTTCTTCCGCGAGCGGGCGCTTGATGTGCTCCTGAATCACCCGCGCCATCGGCCGCGCACCCATGCGCGGATCGTAGCCCGTGCGTGCAAGCCATTCGCGCGAGGCATCATCGAGCAGCAGGTGCACCCGCTTGCCCTCAAGCTGCGTTTCGATCTCGACGAGCAGCTTCTCGACGACGCGCTCGATCGTGGCGGCATCAAGCCCGCTGAACTGGATCACGCCATCGAGACGATTACGGAACTCCGGCGTGAAGAGCTTCTTAATGGCCTCCATGCCGTCGGTGGTGTTGTCCCCGGGCGTAAAACCAATCGGCGTGCGCGCCATGTCCGCGGCACCGGCATTGGTCGTCATGACGATGATGACGTGACGGAAATCGGCCTTACGACCGTTGTTGTCGGTCAGGGTGCCGTGGTCCATCACCTGCAACAGCAGGTTGAACACGTCCGGATGCGCCTTTTCGATTTCATCGAGCAGCAGCACCGCGTGCGGATGCTTGGAGATCGCCTCGGTGAGCAGGCCGCCCTGATCGAACCCCACATAGCCCGGCGGCGCGCCGATCAAGCGCGACACCGTGTGCCGTTCCATGTATTCGGACATGTCGAAG
>RGWK01000141.1 GCA_010029775.1 Gammaproteobacteria bacterium | reverse complement strand
GCAAATTCAACGTCTACGAAAACCCGATAAGTCACGGAATTTGCCAGCCCGGTGACTTTTGTTTTCCCGTAGATGAAAAGGTCATCGCTACGGTTTGTTCCGTAAAAGTAATAACCTGATCCGCTCAGCGGCGCCGGGAGGGTTCGGATTTCGGTGATGACGTCTGACGGTGCTGTCGCGGGCGAATAATCGGCGATGTCGGTTAGCCAGCCGCCGTTGCCTTGCGCGAAATCAAAAGTTTGTTCCACTGTCGGGGTCGGCGGCGGCCTCGGTGTGTCGCTACTGCCGGATCCACCGCAACCGACCAAGGATGACAATACAGCCAGCCCAAAAATCGTCACCCGCGAACGGTACATGGGCGTCGGCCGTCGATCCGGTTCTACGCGCTCAGGTCGATGAGCAGAGCTCGGAGTTTGCGATCGAGGTCGATATCGGTGTTACAAGCGCCCTCGCAGAGGGTTCGCTGATCTTTAAAGCGGGACACGGTGATCTCGAGGGTGCGCAGCGCCTCTCGCGCCGTGATCTGGGCCGTCGCGTTCTCGGTGCGAATTTCGAGGCAAAGATGATCCGCTGTGCGACGAGAGGCGACCGTGGAAATCTCCACGCCGACATGATTTCGGATGAGTGACGCCCAGCGCGAGTCAACACGCTCTATAAAAGCTAATTCCACGAAAACCTCCGGCGGTTCTGCACCAAAAAGCATCGGCTATCTGGTGCGTGACATAAACGATAACGCACCCGCTGCCGAGGGACGAGTGTTACCGGATGCTTACGGTGTGTGCTCAACCGGGGTGCTGCGATAGGTGCCCCATTGCCATTACCGCATGCACAGTCAGCGCGATGAGAAACGTGCTCGACACCAGGAACAGCATGAAACGCAGTCTGACTTCATTGAACGTGCAGTGCACGAGGGTATGCAAGACTCGCGTGGCAACGTATGCCCATGCCAGACCGATGTTGATGGGGTGATTCCCCTGGCCAAGGAACTGCAGGCCGAGACACACCGCATAGAAAATCGTCGGCTGCTCCATCAGGTGCATGTAGTTGGCGGATACCTGCCGCGCTCGCTCCGGCATCAGCGCATCGAGATCGCGCGCAAACCTTCCGGCATCGGGCTTGAGGCGCAGCCGCACAATGTTGCGGATGCGTTCGTAGCCGAGCCAGGCCATGACGAGGAGCGTCCAGCAAACGAGGCTAATGATCGGTGCAATCAATCCGTGGTGATACATGAAATGCCCTCCCGAGGCGGCGATGATGCATCAGCTGAGGGGTCAGTGATGCGGCCACCTTCATGCCTTCGGTTAAGCACGGTGGCCGATGATGAGCGATAGCAAGATTGACAATTGTATACGTGATATAGTTAACTATAACACCATATCAACTCGGGATGATTCGGAGGTTTCCATGCGTCGTGTGGTGCTGCAGTCCGTTTGCGCAGTCCTTTGGATAACGCTAGCCCACCCGGCGGTGGCTGCGGGAGAAGTGACCCGGACACGCACCCTGAGTGCAGCAGATGTGTCCGCACTGGTCGTGACCGCCCAGGTCGGCGATGTACGCGTCGAGCAGGGTGATGGCGACTCGATCGTCGCGCAGGTCACGCTTAAGGCCAAGCGTACGACGGGGGTATTCAGTTCGCTGCCAGACGTATCGACGTTGGAGATGTCGGTAACGACCCGCGGCGACCAGCTGCGGCTCGGCGTTGACGCCAAGAACATCGAGGAACGTCGCCGGATCGAAGTCGATCTTGGCGTCGGTGATGCCACGATCGATGTCCCGACCGGAGCGATCTCGGTGCAAATCGGGACCGGCGATGCCACGTTGCGCACAACGCTCGCCAACGCCGGGAGTGTCGAAGGGAAAACGGGCGTCGGCAAGGTGTCACTGTCCGGCCTGGACGGAACGGTAAACAGTCGCGCAGTTGGCGGCTCGGTCAGCGGCACAGGTCGCGGCCGAGAGCCGATCAACGCGATGGTCGGGGTGGGCAACCTGTCGATCACGTTGCGCTAGCACCGCTCGCCCAAAAAATCGAGGTATCGCGATGCTGAATTCTTTGGTCTCAGACTCGTTTCGCCAATGGTCTGTTGCGTGGCGCGACTGCCCCACGAATGTGTGGCGCATAGCCCTGGTGCTTGCGGCCTACATCGGCGGTTTGGTGCTCGTGATCTTGCTGGCCAACAAGATGCTGATCCCACTGCTGAAGTCGGCATTCGGCACGGTTCCCCCTTACGCCCGCGAAATCGTGCAGATGCTGATACTGGGCGGGTCCTTCAGCCTCGGCTTGTGGGCCGCGATGCGCAGCCAGCGTGTGCTACATGGGCCGAACATCCCCTCACTCTGGGCTGCGCCGGACGTTAGATCCCGATCGCGTGATGCCTTGCTCTCCGGTCTTCTATGGCTTGTGCTGTTCCTGCTGTCCTCGGTTGTCACTGGTGTGGACGAGGTCCGCGAACGTCTGCTGGCTTATGATCTCTGGCAGTGGCTGCTGCTCGGTGCTGTCGCAATCGTAACCATCGGCATTCAAGCGACCAGCGAGGAGTTGATCTTCCGCGGATATCTGCTGCCGAGCCTCGCATCACGTCTATCGATTGGCGTCGCCGTGTTGCTCTCGGTCTTGCTGTTCACCTTGGGGCACCCCGGCTCGGGCATCTACGGCACCCTTGGCGTTGCGGCGTTTGCTGCCGTATTCGCGTTGGCGTTACTTCGGACGGGTACGGTGAGCTACACAGCTGGCGCACACGTGGCCAATAATTTTGCGATGTTCCTGCTGTACCCCTCGGTCGAGAATGCCGACGCGACTCTTCTGGATCTTGGTCTACTGTCTGGATCCCTCGTCATCTGGTTTCTTTGGGTGCAGCGCCGCGAGGCGGGTCGCCACTAACGCGGCCGCTTCCTGTGTTGCGGGCTGTTCGGCGAGTCCCTCTGCCACGCCGTATTGGTCGTGCAGCAACCGATTTTGACTAGCTTTGCTTTTGGCCGTCACGGAGTTCACTTCGAGCGTTAGGGCCACCAGCCCCTTGAGCATCTTCTCGATGTACGGCGCTGGCGCATCGGACACGGCCCACGGTTCGGCGCGTTCCGTTTCCATGGCTCGCGTCAGTCGCTCGACATACTGCAACTTAATCGCCGGGTCGTGCGAATGACTTAATCGCCCGCGAACATGCACACTGACATAGTTGTACGTGGGTACGACTTCATGAGTCTGCTGTTTCGAGGGATATAAAGACGGAGAGACGTACGCGGTGGCACCGCTGAACACCAGCAAAACGTCCGGTCGCGTCTCCGCGAGTTTCCAGGTTGGATTTGCGAGCGACGTGTGAGCGATGAAGGTTCCACCCGGCGCGAGCTGATCGAGACAGAGGAAGGGCAGGTGATCGGCGTGCGGCAGCCCGTCCTTCACCGAAATCAGTGTTGCCAGCGGATGCCGCGCTACAAACTGCGCGATTCGCTCTGTATCCGCTTCCTTGAAAACGTCGGGTACGTACATGAAGGGCTCCGGGTCGTTCTGACGGGGACAATCATGCTACGTTTCGCCGATGAATATCTCCTTGTTGCAACCCACTCTGCACAGTGCTCTCGTGCATTTGTCCCCCATGCGGGCGGATGACCACGACGCGCTGTTCGCCGTCGCCAAAGACCCTTTGATTTGGGAGCAGCACCCTGCGCGGGATCGCTACAAACCCGAGGTGTTTCGTGCACTGTTCGATAAGGGTCTCGCCTCAGGCGGCGCTTTGGTGGTCCGGGAGGCTGCGACTGGCGAGGTCATCGGTTCCACCCGCTTTTATGATCATCGACCCGAGGAGCCGTCTGTTGCGATCGGCTACACCTTCATTGCCCGACGCTGTTGGGGTGGCACCTACAATCCCGAGATGAAGCGCTTGCTGCTGACGCACGCCTTTGGTTTCGTGGATCGAGTGTGGTTTCACATCGGTGTCACGAATCGCCGCTCGCGCGAGGCCATCGTGCGGGTGGGCGGACAGTTTAGCCGGGAGATTTTCAACGATCCGGCTTGGGCTGGGGCCGACCAATCCTATTACTACATCGACAAGTCGTCGTTCAGTTCTCCTGCCGCAACTTGATCTTCTCTAGACTCATCTTGTCCTTGTAGCTCATCAGCAAAGCAGCGCCAGCGAGAATCAGGATCCCGCCCGCTTCATAGAGGATGTTGACAGGGTCAATGTCTTTGCTTTGCAGGATGATCATCCGGCAGAGGGCGGTCATGGCGATGATGATGGGTAGCGTCACCGGAATTCGGTGACTCTTGTAGAACGCTCCGACCATGCCGAGCACTTCGGCATAGATGAACAGCAGGAAAAGATCGCTGAGGTTTACTACGCCCGAATCAAACAGCCGCTTCACTTCCACGCCCGAGGCATACAGGGTGGCGAGGCCGATCGCCAACAAAATGGCGTTTTCGCTGATTTGCACCAAGCGTGAACTCAGGGTCTTGACGTCGGTCGACATGGACGAGCCCTCGGGTTGAGGCCGATTTCGGCACTATGTCAAGCGTAGATCAAGCATGCGCCTCGCGCCACAGCTCAGCGTAGCAGGTGGTCTTGAATAGTCTCGCGAAGTCGTAGGCTAAAGGTCTTGTGATCGTCTTCGTAGGCCTGGCGTGCCATGCGTCCTGCCTCGCTGCGCTGTTTCGCCGACATCGTGCGGACTTCGTTGATGCTGTGTTCGAGCTCGGCAACGCTGAACGATTCCGATCGCAGGGCAAGAGCGACCGCCCCCATGGCTCTGCCCTCGTTGTGGTAATGGCAGAACGACTCGGGCGGTGCAAATGAAAACTGGATTCCGTGCTTGGCCAGCTCAGCAAAGTAGTCTTCGTGCTTTGGGAAGTGATGCAGCATCAGCTGTACGTTGTCGCGTTGCAGCCATTTCGGGAAGTTGATGGGCGCTGCGGGGTCGTGCCACTGCACATGCAGTGCAGGTAAGTCCGCCCGCCGTCGCCACAGATCGAGCAAGACCTGCGAGCCGCGGTTGGTGCTGCGGGCGCCAAAGTGTGCGAACGTTTCATGTCGCTCGACCTGGCGCTTGGGATCCGGGGAGCTGAAGCCCACCCACACCCGCGGCTGGCGGCTGAACGAATTGGCGAGTACGTCCTGCGCAGCCTGCGTCTTGAAGAGCACCAGATCCACGAGTTCTTCTGCACGCTGGATCGATTGCGCGTCGCACCACTTCGGCGTCGCGATGAGTGCGCGGCGTTTGTAACGACGAACCTCTTTCGAGTCGAGCACTCGCTCGAGAAAAATCGCGAAGTCTCCCGGCGTGTCCACGGTGGTGAGCGCGGCGGTATGCCGGTCCGCATCGCGGTACAGGCTCTCGGGCACGAACAGCACGCGACAGGTCAGGGCGCCTTGGAAGTTCTCTTGGAGCGTGGCGCGCAGCACTTGGGCATCGACCCTTCGGGCGTTGCTCCAACTGGGGCAGAAAATATCGACCAAACGACTCATGATGATCGGTCGATTCTACTAAAATAGCCCATTACCAAGTGCGGATATGCGGGAGAGACAATGGCTCGGACAGCGTTGCTGGGGTGGCTGATGGTGAGCTGCATCGCGGGCATCGTCCAGGCGGCAGAGGGGCCTGTGACCCGTCAAAAGGACTTTGCAGCGAGCGGTATCACCGCCATATCGCTTGATGCAGGGGTCGGGAGTGTTCGTATCGAACAGGGTGATGCCGATCGGATCAAAGTCACCGCCCGTCTTGAGGCCAAGCGCATGAGCAATCCGCTCAGTGCCCTGCCTGATGTCAGCAAACTCGACATCCGCCACGCCATAGTCAACGGCACGCTGGAGCTGCGCGTCGATGCCAAGAATCTAAACGAGGACTGGGTGGTGACACTC
>RGWK01000015.1 GCA_010029775.1 Gammaproteobacteria bacterium | reverse complement strand
AGATACACGTCGGGTTCGATGCCTTTCTGGTCGATGAACTCGCCGGAAGGTCGAGCGTAGCGCGATGTGGTGAGCTTCAGCGCGCGGCCCTGCGAGAGCGGGATGATGCTCTGCACGGTCCCCTTGCCGTAGGTGCGCCGACCGACAAGCAGGGCGCGGTCGTTGTCCTTCAGCGCACCGGCCAAAATTTCTGCAGCCGAAGCCGAGGCGCCGTTCATCAACACCGCGACAGCGACACCGGGCAACAGCTCCCCGGATTGTGCCTGCAAGGTGAACCGCGCATTGGCACCGCGGCCCTCGGCCCTGACGATGGTTCCCTCAGCCAACAAGGCGTCGGCCACGCCCACGGCGGCCTCGAGCACACCGCCCGGGTTGTTGCGCACATCGAGCAACACGCCCCGCAGGGGCGGCGTACGGCGGATTGCCGCAACGGCTCGCTCGAAATCTGCGACGGTTGTGTCGCTGAACGCGGCGATGCGCACATAGGCATAACCCGGTGCGAGCGAGTCGACCGTGACGCTGTGGACCTCGACTCGAGCGCGCTCGAGCACCAGATCCACCAGTTCATTGCCCACGGCGCGGCGCACCGTCAATTTGACGAGTGAACCCGCCGGGCCACGCATCTGCTCGATGGCAGCGCCCACATTCGCGCCCACCGGCTTGCCATCGATGCGCAGAATGACATCACCGGCGAGCAGGCCTGCACGCGCCGCCGGCGAATCCGGCAAGGGTCGCAGCACGCGAATGGCGTTGTCGACGGCCGTCACCTCGATGCCGATGCCCGGATAGTTGCCGGCCACCCCGCGACGCAACTCTTCGTACTCGCGCTGATCAAGCAGAGCGGAGTACGCGTCCAGGGAGGCCACCATGCTGCGGGCGGAACGCTCTACGAGTTGTGCGGACGACAACTCGTCGACGTACTCCCGACGGATCTGCGCCATGATTTCCGGCAACGGCCCGAAAGCATCGACCGCCGCGGGCGGTGCCGTCACCGGCCGCGTGAGCGGCGGGGCTTGAGCGCCCGCGGGCGACCGCTCGGCACGCAGCACCCAACCAAGCGCGAGGCCGAGCGCCAGCGCGCCCGCCACAATCAGCCAAAGATAGCCGCGCTTCATCGCCGCAACCGCCTCCTGTGCTGCAGTCTAGCGCCCGGACTCACGGCTGGCGGTCCTTGAACCACGGCGCCGGATCAATGGGACGAGCAGCCTGACGAATCTCGAAATACAACTCCGGCGCTGCGCGCCCGCCTGAATCGCCGACGCTTGCCACGGTGTCGCCGGGCGCCACCTGATCGCCAACCGCCCGATACAACTGCTCGTTGTGCCCGTACAAACTGAGGTAGCCGCCGCCATGGTCGATGATCAGCAGCAGCCCGAGCCCGGCCAGCCAGTCGGCGTACACCACGCGACCCCGATAGACGGCTCGCACCGGCGTGCCACGCGGCGCCGAAATCATCACACCGTCCCACTTCACGGCGCCGGCTCGCTTTTGCCCAAACCGCGCTACCAACTTGCCCGTCGTCGGCCAGGTCAGCTTGCCGCGCATGCCGGGGAACGGACTCTTGCTGTCGGTCGGAAACCGACTGCTCGCACGGCGCAATTCCCGCAGCAATTTCTCCAGTGCGGCCTTCTCGCGCTGCATGCGCTCAAGCGCGGCAGCGCGTGCCTTGGACTCGGCGGTCAGCGCCGACAACACTTCACCGCGTTCGGTGCGCGCCTTGTCGAGCCGGGACACCTCGGTGCTCTGCTGTGATTCGAGTTGTGCGATCCGCTCTTGCTCTGTGGCGAGGCCCGCATCGAGTTGCGCGATCTGTCGAACGTTGTCTTCGATCGCCGCAAGTTGCTCGGCCCGGGCGCGCCCAAAGTAGCCGTAGTACGCCAACATCCGGCCGGCCTTGGCTGGATCCTGCTGGTTCAGGAAGAGTTTCAGCGGCTCCTCGCGGCCGATCAGATACGCCGCGCGCATCTGCGCCGCCAGCTGTCGCCGCTCGCTCGCCAGATCGGACTCCCGCTCGCGACGCTCACCGGCCAGTTGTTCACGCTTTTGCTCCCGATCACGGCGCTCGGCACGCAGCCGGTCGAGTTCGACGCGGGCGCCGGCCGCGGCCTTTTCGGCCGCTCGCAGGCTGCGGGCGAGGCGGTCGCGCTCCGCGGCATCCTTGGCGACCTGACCGCGAATCCGCTCGATTTCCGCCTGCAATTGCTTCAATTCGGCTTCGGCCTTGGCGGCGTCCTGGGCGAACGCGACCGTCGCGGCGCCCACGATCGAGGAAATCAGCAACAAGGCGATGATCGGGCCGCGCATCGGCTGAAATTGTATAATCCGGCGCATGGAAAATCTGCCCGAATACATCGCCAACCACCCGTGGCTCGTGTCGATGGCGGCCGTTGCGACGCTGCTCGTCATCGTTTTCGAAGTCAAGGTGCGTCGCGACTCGTTCGCGGGTGTTTCCGCCCAGGATCTGATCCGCCTGCAGAATCAGGGCGCACTGGTCATCGATCTGCGCAAGGCGGACGATTTCACCCAGGGTCACATCAGCGGCGCGCGGCGCATGGATTCCGCTGAGATGCTGCTCGCCGGCGACAAGTTGAAAAAGTACAAAGAAAAACCCGTGATCGTGTACTGCGAATCGGGCTCTCTCGGTGCGTCGGCGGCCCGCGTACTCGCCAGCCAGGGCTTCAAGCAGGCGCTGAACCTGCGCGGCGGCCTGACGGCATGGCGCAGCGAGAATCTGCCGCTGTCACAGAAAAGCGCATGACCACGCAGACCGCCAGAGTCCTCATGTACGCGACGGGCTGGTGCATGTATTGCGCCCGTGCGCGCGCCCTGTTCCAGCGGAAAAACATCTCCTTCGAGGAGATCGACATCGATCGCGATCCTGCCCTGCGAGAGCAGATGATCGCGCGCAGCGGCCGTCGGACGGTGCCGCAGATTTTCGTGGGTGACGTGCATGTCGGCGGTTGCGACGATCTGCACGCACTCGACGCCCAAGGCGGACTCGATCCGCTGCTCGTTTCCCAAGAGGCTAAAAATCATGGCTGATCCGGATCCGCGCGCCGATGGCGCCACCCCGCCGCAGGGCGAGGCCGATGCTCCCGAGTTTTCTCTGCAGTCGGTCTACCTGAAAGACTGTTCGTTCGAAGCACCCAAGGGCCCGCGCATCGACGGCGCTTGGAACCCGCAGATCAACCTCGATCTGAACACCGCCGCCGACTCGATTTCGCCGGAGATGCGCGAAGTGGTACTCACGGTCAGTGTCACCGCGAAAAATGGCGACTCGACAGCCTTCCTCGTCGAGGTGAAGCAGGCCGGCATCTTCGGCGTGCGTAACCTCAGCGACGAGGATTATCGTCGTGCAGTGGCGAGCATCGCGCCGAGCGTGCTGTTCCCTTACGCGCGCGCCATGGTGTCGCATCTGGTCGCCCAAGGCGGGTTTCCGCAAATGCTGCTGCCGCCGGTCAATTTCGACGTGCTCTACGCGCGCTCGCTGGCCGAGAGCCAGGCCGCACCCGCGCCGCTCAACAGCTGACGGGCATGCCGCAGGCGACCACGCCGCTCGCGGTGCTCGGCGCTGGCTCCTGGGGTACCGCGCTCGCCATCCAGTTTGCACGAGCAGGGCATCCGACCCGCCTGTGGGGTCGAGACCTTGCACAGCAGGCAGCCATGGCTGCCGCGCGGTGTAATGCCCGTTACCTGCCACAGGCCACATTTCCGGATGCGCTGGTCGTCGTCGAGCGGCTGGAACAGGCCATCGACGGCGTCAACGACATCCTCATCGCCGTGCCGAGTCATGCACTGCGTGGCGTGCTCACCGAGCTCGCACCCTTGCTCGGCAGTGAAGCTCGTCTCGCCTGGGCCACCAAAGGCTTCGAGCTCGACACGGGGCTGCTGCCACATCAGGTCGCCAAAGAAATACTGGGTAGCAACCGACCTTTCGCAGTGCTGTCCGGTCCGACCTTCGCACGTGAGGTAGGGCAGGGACTGCCGACCGCGATGACGGTGGCCTCCGCCGACGAGGCCTTCGCGCAGTCGTTGGCCCAGAGCCTGTCGGCCGATCATTTCCGCGCCTACACCTCGAGCGACATCGTCGGTGTAGAGGTCGGCGGGGCCATCAAGAACGTGCTTGCGGTCGGTGCAGGCCTTGCCGACGGCCTAGGCTTTGGCGCCAACACACGCGTCGCACTCATCACGCGCGGCCTCGTCGAAATGACCCGCCTCGGGGTGGCCCTCGGAGCGCAACGCGAAACATTCATGGGTCTCGCCGGTCTCGGCGATCTCGTGCTGACCTGCACGGACGATCAGTCACGCAACCGGCGCTTCGGTTTGCTGCTCGCCGCGGGCACAAGCGTCGATGCCGCGCTCGCGCAGATCGGTCAGGTGGTCGAGGGATACCTGGCAGCCAAGGCCGTGCGTCGCGTGGCGCAACGCGAAGGGGTGGAGATGCCGATCTGCGAAGGCATCTACCGACTGCTTTACGAGAACCTACCGCCGCAAGAAGTCGTCAAGGCGCTGATGTCGCGGCCGATCAAAGCCGAGTTCAGTCGCTGAGCGGCCGTGTCGCATCAGCCGATCGGATCGCGAAGCCGTTCTGCCGCCACGCCTCGTAGGTCACCAGTGTGACCGCGTTCGACAGATTGAGGCTGCGATTGCCTTCGCGCATTGGGATGCTAAGCAAGGCGTCCTCGCCGAGCTCCTGCAGAAGCGGCGCGGGCAAACCACGCCGTTCCGAGCCGAACAGCAGCACGTCTCCCGGGGCGTAACGCACTTCGTCGTAGCGACGGCGCCCGCCCGTTTCGACGGCATACCAGCACGGCGGCTGCGGGCCCGACGCCTCGGCGATGGCGCGGCGGCATGAGGCGAAGTCCTCATGCGTGTGTACCGCGACCATCCAGCGGTAGTCGAGTCCGGCACGGCGCACGGAACGGCGGTCGAGATCGAAACCCAACGGCTTGATGAGGTGCAGCTCGGCGCCGGTATTGGCGCAAAGGCGAATGACATTGCCGGTGTTGGGCGGGATTTCCGGCTCGAACAGTACGATGCGAAACATGGTGGGAGTAGCCGCGGGCACTGCGGTGCGACAGGATCTATAATCTAGCGCATGTCTGACCTCGCCGGCCCGGCCGACTCGCTGCGCTATCGCTTCCTCGGCATGTCGTTCGCCTCGCCGATCGTGCTGCTGTCAGGCTGTGTCGGCTTCGGTGAGGAGTACACCCGGGTCGAGGGTTTTTCGAACACCGATTGCGGCGCAGTCGTGCTCAAGGGCACCACGCTCGAACCGCGACTCGGCAACCCACCGCATCGCGTGTTTGAAACCCCCATGGGCATGCTCAATGCCATTGGCCTGCAGAATCCGGGCACCGACCACGTAGTCAAGCAGATCCTGCCGACGCTGGATTTCAGCGAGACGCGCTTCATCGCCAACGTCTCGGGCTCGACCATCGAGGAATATGCCGAGGTGACGAGGCGCTTCGACGACTCGCCAATCGACGCCATCGAGATCAACATCTCCTGCCCCAACGTCAAGGAAGGCGGCGTCGCCTTCGGCAACTACCCCGACATGTCCGCGCGCGTGGTTGCCGCGTGCCGCGCGGCCACCCGCAAACCGCTGATCACGAAACTCTCGCCGAACCAGACTGATATCCGCGAAAACGCACGGTTGTGCATCGAGGCGGGCAGCGACGGCCTGTCGGTGATCAACACGCTGATGGGCATGGCCATCGACGCCCGTACCCGACGTCCGGTGATCGGCAATGTGCAAGGGGGCTTGTCTGGCCCCGCCATCAAGCCCATCGCCCTGCTGAAGGTGCATCAGGTTTACGACGTTGCGCGCAAGCACAATGTGCCGATCATCGGGCAGGGCGGCATCATCAACGCCACCGACGCCATCGAGTTCATGATTGCCGGCGCCAGTGCCGTGGGCGTTGGCACCTCGTTGTTTTATGACCCGATGAGCTGCAAGACCATCAACGCCGGCATCGCGCAGTATCTTCGCGAGCACAAGCTCGGCAACGTCACGGAGCTCGTGGGTTCGCTGCGACTCGGTTGATGATGGTGCGGGTCGGATAGGCGAATTCGATACCTTCGCGCACAAACGCCGCATGAATACTTCGATTGACGGCATCGTTGATGGCGACGAAGCGCCCACGCGCGACATCCCAGTCGGGCACGAAGTAGACGATTTCGAAGTTCAATGAACTGTCACCGAAGGTGCGGAACGCGCAGTATTCGAAGCGGGTGCCTTCCACAGCGGCGATAGCCTGCTCGACGATGGAGGAAACCTGCTCGAGTTTAGCCGTCGTCGTCTCGTAAGCAACGCCCACCGTGAACAGCATGCGCCGCTCCGGCATGCGACCGAGATTGCGAAGCCGACTGCGTAACAAGTCGGCGTTCGGAATGATGATTTGCTCACCGCTCACACTGCGCAGCCGCGTGCTGCGCACACCGATGTGTTCGACGGTACCTTCGATGTCGTCGAGTCGCAGCAGATCGCCTGGCTGAAATGGCTTATCAAACGCAATGGACAGCGATGCCAGCAGATCGCCAAGCACCGTTTGTACGGCCAAGGCAATGGCAATACCGCCGATACCAAGACCCGCCACCAGTGCGGTGATGTTGACGCCGAGATTATCGAGCGCCAGCAGGATGGCCAGTGCAAAGATGGCCACACGTGCGATGAACAGCAGCACGCTGATTGAGCCCACTTCGCGCTGCTCACCAGCCGCGGCCTTGCGTGCCTCACGCTGCCCGAGCGCGAATTCGACGGCCGCCACGCCCCATAGCGCCGCTTGTATCCACGCCACGAAAACGATGACGGTGGTCGATAGCTGATCGATGCGCGCCGGCAGAACGAGGAAGCGCTCTGCCGCATACACCGCCACGATGAAGAGGAACGCGGCCCGTGTGCGCGTGATCAGTAGCAGCACGAGCTCCGTAGAACCTCGCGTCTCCAGAGTATTGAGACGCCGCGCCCGCGACATCACGAAGGCACGCACCGCTGGCAACACAGTGAAAGTGACGGAGAACGCGGCGAGTGACAGCACCCAATTGAGCAGTGTGTTGCCCCAAAATACCTGGGCCAGCAATTCCGACAAGTTCATGGCGCGATCCTGCCATAAGTGCGAGCCAGCGCGGCGAGCCGCTCCGCAGGCTCCGGTCCCACCTCGGACCAACTGAAGCGCCACTCCCAGCAACCCGCGCCGACGCCGGGTGTGTTCATGCGGTGTTCGCTACCGAGACCGAGTACGTCCTGGAGTGGCTGAATGGCTGTGTCAGCGACGCTCGCGCATGCCGCGCGGATGAAATCCCAGTGAATCTCCCGCCCGTCCGCCTGCAGATATTCCCGAACCTGACGTCGCACCGCGTCATCGCAGC
Source organism: Gammaproteobacteria bacterium (assembly GCA_010029775.1). GTDB lineage: Bacteria > Pseudomonadota > Gammaproteobacteria > Steroidobacterales > Steroidobacteraceae > UBA964. The sequence continues at coordinate 13,301 of RGWK01000015.1, read as the reverse complement.
CCGTCCACCAACCGCGGATCGTGTCGTTATCGTGAGTGCCCGTATAAACCACCGTGTCGGGTGTGTAACAGTGCGGCAACATAACGTTGTCGGCATCACCGTCCCAGGCAAAGCCGAGCACCTTCATGCCAGGGAAACCGCAGTGGCGGCGCAGGGCGATCACATCCGGGGTTAGCAAACCCAGATCCTCGGCGATGATCGGCACGGGACCCAGTGCCTGCGCCAACGCGTCGAACAGCGCAGTGCCCGGCCCTTCGATCCATTGGCCATCGACCGCCGTGGGCGACTCGGCCGGCACGCGCCAATAGGCTGCGAAGCCGCGAAAATGATCGATGCGCAGTACGTCGAACGAACGCATCGCGTGACGTACCCGCGCGATCCACCACGCATAGTGTTCCCGCGCATGCGCGGGCCACACATAGAGCGGGTTGCCCCAGCGCTGACCGGTGGCACTGAAATAGTCGGGCGGCACGCCAGCGACAGCGCAGGGCCAGCCTTCCGCATCGAGTTCGAACAGCTCCGGATGTGCCCAGACATCAGCGCTTTGCGCAGCGACGAAAATCGGCGCATCACCCACGAGTTGCACGCGGCGACTGCGGGCGTGATCACGAATGCTCTGCCACTGGCTGAAAAAACACCATTGGATGAAGCGATGGACTCGCTCGTGATCGGCGTAACGTTGGCGCGCACGATGCAGCGCTGCGGCCTCGCGACGCGCGATCTCGCCTGGCCACTGCTGCCAGCTGCGCCCTGATGCAGCACTCTCGAGCGCCTTGAACAGGGCGTAGTCATCCAGCCACTCGGCCTCGCGCTCGCAAAACTCCTCGTACTGCGCGCGCGACGTCGCGTCGGCACGCTCAAAGAACCGTTCCGCGGCACGCTGCAAGCGCTGCAGTCGCCACGGAATGACAGTCGGGTAATCGACACGCTGCGCACTGAAGCCGGCTATGGGCTCGAGCTCCTCTTCGCGCAACCAGCCGCGCTGCTGCAGCAGTTGCAGATCCACCAGCAGCGGGTTGCCCGCGAAGGCCGAATCACTCATGTAGGGGGAGTTGCCGGGACCCACGCCGCCCAAGGGCAGCACCTGCCACAATCGCTGCCCGGCCACCGCCAGCCAGTCAATGAAATGTCGCGCGCCCTCGCCGAGATCCCCCGACCCGTGCGGCCCGGGAAGACTCGTAGGATGCAGCAGTACACCGCTCGAACGCGGCAATCTCATAGATCTTCTCCTTGCACTAGCATCAGCACGCTCTCGGCCGCCACGGCGATACGCAACCGATGACCGGCCCCCGGCGCCCCGAGATCAGATGATGCGGGCACGCCGTCCATGCAACTCGTGTCGAGCACTGCGCGCCACGCGCCGCTCGGCAGTACGGCCTGCGCAACGTCGTTTTCGGCATTGAAGAGCAGATAGATCCGCAACCGGGATTCAGTACTGCCCGTTCTTTGCAGATGAATGCCGAGCACACGTGAGTGCGGATGATGCCAATGGTGCGTCTCGAGCGCCTCGCCATCGCGACCGAACCAACCAATGTCATAACCGCCATCGCCCTGATGATCGCCGACGTACCAGGTGTTGGCGAAGGGTCGATACCGGTCACGCAGTTGGGCAACTCGCTGCGTGAATCGCAGCAGATCGGCATCGGCTCTTGCCCAATCAAGCCAGCTGAGAGGTCCATCCTGACAGTAGGCGTTATTGTTGCCGCGTTGGGTATGACCGAGTTCGCTGCCAGCGGCGAGCATCGGTGTCCCCTGCGACAACAGCACAGTAGCCAGCAGCGCACGCTGCACGCGGCGGCGGCGCTCACGGATCAGCGGCTCGTCGGTATCACCCTCGATGCCGTAGTTGTGATTGTGGTTGGCAGCGTGCCCGTCGCGATTGTTCTCGCCATTGGCTTCGTTGTGACGCGCCGCGTAGCTCACCAGATCGCGCAGCGTGAACCCATCGTGCGAAACCACGTAATTGACCGAATCGGCCGGATCGCGATCCCGATGCTGCAGGGTATCCGCCGAGCCGCACAGACGTTGCGCCAACTCGCCACGCGTCGCCTCACCCGTGATCCACCAGCGTCGTACCGTGTCACGGAACCGGTCGTTCCACTCGAGCCACCCGCGCGGAAACGCACCGAGTTGGTAACCACCGTGGCCCACATCCCAGGGTTCGGCAACAAGCCGTACACGGGCAAGCAAAGGATCCTGGGCGATGACCTGGAAGAATGGTCCTTTCGGGTCGAAGCCGTGATCGCCCCGAGCCAGCACGGGTGCAAGATCAAAACGGAAGCCATCGACGTGCATCTCGCCCGCCCAGAATCGCAGCGAGTCCATGACGAACTGCAGCACGCGCGGATGCCGCAGGTCGAGCATATTCCCGCAGCCGGTGTCGTTGGCGTAACGCAGCGGCGGCGGTGACTCGAGCCGGTACCACGACGCATTGTCGAGGCCGCGCCAACTGAGCGTGGGTCCGTGCTCATCCGACTCGCAGGTGTGGTTGAACACCACATCGAGAATCACCTCGATGCCCGCCGCATGCAGTGCCTTGACCATGTCGCGAAATTCATTGCGCAATGCGCGGCCAGGGTCGGGCGCGGCGCGGCTCGCGGCACTCGCGTAACGCCAATCGGCGCAGAAGAATCCGAGCGTGTTGTATCCCCAGTAATTGACCAGACCACGGTTGACAAGCGCCGGCTCATCGAGATGTTGATGCACGGGCAGCAGGCTCACCGCCGTGATACCGAGCGACCGCAAGTAATCAATCGATGCTGGATGTGCGAGCCCGGCATAACTGCCGCGCAGCTCCTCCGGCACGAGCGGGTTCAGCATGCTGAACCCCTTGACGTGCAACTCGTAAATCACGAGCGCCTCGCGCGGATGCTCGGGTCTTGCATCGTTGCCCCAGTCGTACTCGTCGCGTACCACGCGCGCCTTGCGTGGATCGCTGTCGAGGATTTCACGCGCGCAAGGGTCGAGCAGCAATGCCGATGCGTCGAAACGATGACCCGCCTCGGGTTGCCAGGGCCCAGCGGCGCACAGCGCGTAAACGAGACCGACCCCGGCGCCCTGCAACTCGCCATGCCAGATGTCGCCGGTGCGCGCCGGTAAGGTGACGCGCTGCAGCTCGTGCTCGCCGGTCGCATCAAACACGCATACATCGATAGCTGTTGCATGCGCGGAGAACACCGCAAAATTCACGCCTTGCGGTGTGACGCTGGCGCCCAGTGGATAGCTTCGACCGCGGCCGATCATCGCGGCTCCCAGTGCGCAAACACGACAGCGAGCGGTGGCAAACGCAGGCTGATCGACCAGGCGCGACCCTGCGCCGGCCGCGGTTCGGCTTCAAATGTCGCCGATTCGTTGCCGACGTTGCTGCCCCCGTAACAGGCAGCATCCGTGTTCAAACATTCGCGAACCGTGCCCGGGCCCGGCACGCCGAGGCGATAGTGCTCGTGCACGGTGGGCGTGAAATTGCACACGACCAGTATCGCCGCGCGAGGATCGCGACCTCGACGTAGAAAGGCATAGACCGAATGCTGCGCATCTTCATGGGTCAACCACTCGAAACCGGCCGGGTCGGTGTCGAGTTCGTACAACTCAGGCGTGCGTCGGTAGAGCTGGTTTAAGTCCTGCACCAGACGTTGCACGCCGCGGTGTTCGGGGTACTGCAGCAGCGACCACGCCAGTTCACCGTCGTGGTTCCACTCCTGCGGCTGCGCGAACTCACAACCCATGAACAGCAGCTTCTTGCCCGGGTGCGCAAACATGAAGCCGAGGTAGGCGCGCAGATTGGCGAAACGTTGCCAGGCATCACCCGGCATTCGTCCAAGCAACGATCCCTTGCCGTGCACCACTTCGTCATGCGACACCGGGAGCACGAAATTTTCGCTGAAGGCATACACAAGACCGAACGCCAGCTCGCCCTGGTGGTACCGCCGATGAATGGGGTCGCGTGAAATGTAGCGCAGGCTGTCATTCATCCAGCCCATGTTCCATTTGTAGTGAAAACCCAAGCCACCGGCATACGTCGGGCGCGACACGCCCGGAAACGCCGTGGACTCCTCGGCAATTGTCACTGCCCCGGGGCACTGCGTACCGACGACTTCGTTGAGGCGTCGTAAAAAGGCGATAGCCTCAAGATTCTCGCGGCCACCGTGCACGTTGGGCAGCCACTCACCGGGCGGGCGACTGTAATCCCGGTACAGCATCGAAGCCACGGCATCGACCCGCAGACCATCGACGCCAAAACGCTCGAGCCAGTGCAAGGCGCTGCCGATCAGAAAGCCACGAACCTCGGGCTTGCCGAAGTCGTAAATGAGGGTGTTCCAATCGCGATGCACGCCCTCGCGTGGATCGGCGTACTCGTAGAGCGCAGAACCGTCGAACCTCGCAAGACCGTGCTCATCCTTAGGAAAATGCGCGGGAACCCAGTCGAGCAGTACCCCAAGACCTGCCGCATGACAGCGCTCGACAAATCGGCGGAAACCGGCCGCGTCGCCATGACGCACCGTCGGCGCATACAAGCCGATCGGCTGGTAACCCCAGGAACCGTCGAACGGGTGTTCGGTAATCGGCAGTAACTCCACGTGAGTGAAACCGAGCTCACTCACATACGGGACGAGTTCGTCCGCGAGGGCGTCCCAATCAAGGAAATCACTCGAGCCGTGAACCGCTCTTCGCCACGAGCCGGCGTGCAGTTCGTAAATGCTGATTGGCGCATCCGGTGCATTCGCCCGCTGTCGCTCGGCAGGCAAACTGACCCGCGCCGGCAGGCGCGCAACGACGCTGGCCGTGGCGGGGCGCAACTCGGACTGCAGCGCGTACGGATCGGCTTTTTGCGGGAGAAGATCACCGGCTGCGCTGCGCAGTTCGTACTTGTAGCGGGCACCCTCGGCAACACCCGGCAGGAAGACCTCCCAGACACCCGTCGGATGCCGCCGCCGCATCGGATGACGCCGTCCATCCCAATGATTGAAATCGCCGACCACGCTTACTCGCGAGGCCTGCGGTGCCCAGACCGCAAAGCCTGTTCCCGCCACGCCGTCGAGTACGAGCGGCCTCGCTCCAAGCACTTCGCAGGGTCGCAGCAGCGTTCCCTCGGCGAACAACCACAAATCGGTGTCCGCGAGCAGCGTGCCGAACCGATAGGGATCCTCGAGCAGTGACTCGCCCCCCTGCGTCCACACGACCTTCAGGCGATAACGCAGTGCCCAGTCGGCGTCGACTTCGGCCTCGAACAGCTCGCTGTCTGCACGCCGTTGCAGTCGCTTGCGGTGTCGCGAGCCGATAGCCAGTGCCGTGACCTGGGCGGCCCCTGGCAGGAACACGCGGATGGCAATTCGGCCCGCGTCGTTGCGATGCGGGCCCAGCACGGCGAAAGGATCGGGGTGCGATGCGCGGCGCAGGGCCTCGACATCCGCCTCGGAAAGCATCACCCGTTCACCGATGCGGCTCCACCCGCCAGATTCGTCGGGCGTACTCGCCGATAGCCCGATCCGACGAAAACACGCCCATCCCCGCGACGTTGCGAATGGCGGCAGCCGCCCACGCGTCGCGGTCGCGGAAGAGTGCATCGACACGGGCTTGCGTGGCGACATAGGCCGCGTAATCGGCAAGCAGCAGATAATGATCGCCGCCGCTCAACAGTCCCTCGATGAGTCCGCGATAGCGCGTCGGCTCCTCGCTCGAGAAGGCCCCTGCGGCGATGGCATCGAGTACACGGCGCAGCGCGGGATCCTCGTGATACAGCGCCACCGGGTCATAGCCATGCTGTCGCCGCTCCGAGACCTCTGCCGTGCGCAGTCCGAAGATGAAGATGTTGTCATCGCCGACCCGCTCGCGGATTTCGATGTTGGCACCGTCATCGGTTCCGATGGTCAACGCGCCGTTCAGGGCCAGTTTCATGTTGCCGGTGCCGGACGCTTCGGTACCCGCTGTTGAGATCTGCTCCGAGAGGTCCGCTCCCGGCATCACGCACTCGGCGATCGAAACGCTGTAGTTCGGCAGGAACACCACCTTCAGGCGTCCGCCGAGCCGCGCATCGGCATTGATCACGGCAGCGACATCGTTGATCAGACGAATGATGCTTTTGGCCGTGGAGTAGGACGAAGCCGCCTTGCCTGCAAAAATGACCGTGCGCGGTACCCAGTCCGCAGTCGGGTCGGCAAGCATCGCCTGATAGCGAGTCACCACATGCAGCACGTTGAGCAACTGCCGTTTGTACTCGTGGATGCGCTTCACCTGCACGTCGAACAGGCTGTCCGGATCCACGGTGACGCCGACTTCGCGTTCGATGAGAGCGGCAAGCCGCTGCTTGTTGCGGCGCTTGACCGCCATGAACGCGCTGCGGAATGAAGCGTCTTCAGCGCGCTTGCGCAAGCCCGACAGCAGTTCAAGTCGGATCCGCCACTGCGTACCGATGCAACCATCGAGCAACGCAGAGAGTTCCGGATTCGCGCCTGCAAGCCAGCGTCGTGGCGTAACACCGTTGGTGACGTTGGTGAACCGCTCCGGCCATAGCCTCGCGAAGTCGCGGAAAATCGTTTGCACGAGCAGGTCCGAGTGCAACGCGGACACCCCGTTGATGCGCTGACTGCCGACGATCGCCAGATGCGCCATGCGCACGCGGCGCTCACCCGTTTCGTCGATGAGTGACAGCCGTTGCAGCAGACCCAGATCACCAGGATGCCTCGCTGCGGCTTCGTCGAGCAGCTGCTGATTGATGCGATAAATGATGTCGAGGTGGCGCGGCAGCACGTGCCCAACAAGACCCACCGACCAGGTCTCGAGTGCTTCCGGCATCAGCGTGTGGTTGGTGTACGAAAACACGCGGCGGGTGATGTCCCACGCCGCCGGCCACTCGAAGCCCTGCTCGTCGCACAGCACGCGCATCAGTTCTGCAACCCCAATCGCCGGGTGCGTGTCGTTGAGATGGATCGCCACGTGCTCGGCCAAGCTCTGCAGCTCGCCGAACTCGGCGAGGTGGCGTGCGACGATGTCCTGCAACGAGGCCGAGACGAAGAAGTATTCCTGTCGCAACCGCAGTTCGCGCCCGGCGGGCGTACTGTCGTTCGGGTACAAGACCCAGGAGATGTTCTCGTACTCGTTCTTGATGCCCGCGGCTCGAGCGTAGTCGCCACTGTTGAAGGCGTTGAGGTCGAGCTGAGCCGGTGCGGCTGCACGCCACAGTCGCAAGGTACTCACTCGATCGTTGCCGTGACCGGGGATCACGAAGTCGTACGCCTTGGCCAGCACCTCGCCTGCGGGACACCACATCGGCTTGCCATTGGCCGTCTCCACGTGCCCACCGAAACGCACCAGATAATCGAGAGCCGGGCGCGGAAACTCCCACGGGGTGCCATTGATCAACCACGGATCGGGATATTCGACCTGACACCCTTGTTGGATCGCTTGGGCGAACATGCCGTGTTCGTAGCGGATGCCATAGCCCATGGAGGGCACGCCGAGGGTCGCCATGGAATCGAGAAAGCAGGCCGCGAGCCGCCCCAACCCGCCATTGCCAAGTCCAGGGTCCGGCTCCTGCGCCTCGATATCCTCCAAACGGCGCGCGTGTGCGGCGAGTTCGGCAGCCGCGCCGCCCTCCATGCCGACCGCCGCCAGTGCGTTGCCCAGCGTTCGGCCAATCAAAAATTCCATCGACAGGTAGTACACCCGGCGCACCTTTTCAGTGCGTTCGCGATGCTCGTTGCACACCCATCGACGCGACAGTTCCTCGCGAACGGCCAGTGCCGTGGCACGCATCAGTTCGAAATCGCCCGCCGCATCGGGTGCGACGCCGATCTGGCCCAACAGGCAATCATCGAGACTGTGGGGACGAAGGGCAGGGGTGGAGTCTGTCAATGGAAATCCCGCGCAAATCGCACCGATGACGGTGCAGATGCAATTATCATACTCGTGGCCCGTCTGTTCCAGATTCGTGGCCCGGGAGGTTGTCGATGATCTCGAACGAACTTGCCACCAGCCTCGATCTGCCGAAGCGCACGGTTGCGCTCGTGCTCGCCGGCGGCCGCGGCAGTCGGTTGCTCAACCTCACCGATCGGCGCGCCAAGCCTGCGGTGTATTTCGGCGGCAAGTTCCGCATCATCGACTTCGCCCTGTCCAACTGCATCAACTCGGGCATTCGGCGCATCGCCGTGCTCACGCAGTACAAGAGCCACAGTCTGATGCGGCATATCCAGCGCGGCTGGGGTTTCATGCGCGGTGAACTCAACGAGTTCGTCGACGTGCTGCCGGCACAGCAGCGCCTCGACGAGGTTAACTGGTATCAGGGCACCGCCGACGCCGTGCATCAGAACCACGACATCATCCAGAGCTTTCGCAGCAAATATGTGGTCATCCTCGCCGGCGATCACATCTACAAGATGAACTACGCGCTGGCACTGGCGGATCACGTCGAACATGGCAAGCCGTGCACGGTCGCCTGCATCGACGTGCCGCGGTCCGAAGCGCGCGCATTTGGCGTGATGGCCGTCGATGACAAGGACCTCGTCACCGAATTCGTAGAAAAACCAGCCGATCCGCCGAGTATTCCAGGCAAGCCCGAGCGCTCGCTCGCGAGCATGGGCGTATACATTTTCAATACTGAATTCCTGCTCGATGTGCTCTCGGCAGATGCCGACGATCCGAATTCGAGTCACGACTTCGGCAAGGACATCATCCCGAAACTGGTGCGCGAGCGACAGGTCGTGGCGCATCGCTTCGCCGATAGCGCTGTCGGTACCCGCGACCACGAGGAACCCTATTGGCGTGATGTCGGTACGATCGACGCCTACTGGGATGCCAACATCGACCTGACGGCGACTGATCCGCTGCTCAACCTGTACGACGACCGCTGGCCCATCTGGACTTACCAACCACAGCTGCCGCCTGCGAAGTTCGTGCACAACGAGGACTCTCGGCGCGGCGTCGCGATCGAGTCGCTGGTCTCCGGCGGCTGCATCGTCTCAGGCCACGTGGAACGATCATTGATGTTCAGTGGTGTGCGGGTGCATTCGTATGCACACGTCAACTGGAGTGTTCTGCTGCCGAACGTGCAGGTCGGACGCGGCGCACGCATCAGCCGGGCGGTGGTCGATCGCGGCTGCGTCATTCCAGACGGCCTCGTGATCGGCGAAGATGCCGCCCTCGATGCGGCGCGGTTTCTACGCACCACCTCGGGAATCACGCTCGTCACCCGCCAGATGCTGCTCAACCTCTCGAAGACACCTTGACCACCTCGAGCCGACCCTTGCGCGTGCTGCATGTTGCAGCCGAAATGTTTCCGTTCGTGAAGACGGGCGGTCTCGCCGACGTCGTCGCGGCCTTGCCTGCGGCGCAACGCGCTGCGGGCCTCGACGCCCGCGTGGTGCTGCCCGGCTACCCGGCCATCCTCGATGCCTTGCGTCGCTCGCGTAAAGTTCATGACGGCGGAGCATTGTTTGGTGCGGCGCGCGTGACGCTGCGTCAGGGCGTATTGGCCGATAGCGAACTGCCGGTGTACGTCATTGACGCGCCGTATCTGTATTCGCGCGAAGGCGGCCCATATCAGGACGCGGCGGGGCGCGAGTGGCGCGACAACCTGCAACGGTTTGCGCTGCTCGGCTGGTACGGTTCGCATCTTGCCGCCGGCGATGCCGACACCCGGTGGCAACCGCAACTGCTGCACTGTCATGACTGGCACGCGGCGCTCGCCTGCACGATGCTGCGTCTGCATCCGCCGCGCAGCTCGCGAACGGTATTTACCGTCCACAATCTCGCCTATCAGGGGCGTTTCGATCTGGGCGACTTTCCGCTGCTGGGTTTGCCAGCGCGCTGTCTTGATGGGCTCGATGGCATCGAATTCCACGGACAGTTGTCGTTCATGAAAGCAGGGTTGGTCGATGCCGACGTGATCAGCACGGTCAGCCCGACGTATGCCCGCGAAATCACCACGGCGGAATTTGGCTGCGGACTCGAGGGCGTCTTGCGCAGTCGTGCGGATGATCTGCACGGCATCCTCAACGGCGTCGACCCTGCGGTGTGGAACCCGGCGACCGACCCGCATATCGTCTCGCGGTATGACGCCGCGCATCTCGACGACAAGGCGCCATGCAAGGCGTTCATACAACAGCAGATGGGGCTATCAGTCCGCAGCGACGCGCCGCTCTTTGCGGTGGTCAGTCGGCTCTCCCAGCAAAAGGGTCTAGATCTGCTGCTCGAAGCGTTACCGGCACTGCTCGCAGCCGGTGGTCAACTCGTGCTGCTCGGCAGCGGCGATGCAGCACTGGAGGGTGCATTTCGCGAAGCGGCGCGCGCGCACCCGACGGCGGTCGGTGTTCAAGTGGGGTACGACGAAGCGATGGCGCATCGGTTCATCGCAGGCGCCGATGTCATCCTGCTGCCCTCGCGATTCGAGCCCTGCGGCCTCACCCAACTCTACGGCCTGCGTTACGGCACGTTGCCCTTGGTGCGTCGCGTCGGTGGACTCGCCGACACGGTGGATGCATCGACCGGTTTCAGCTTCGATGCTGCCGACGCAACGAGCCTGCGCGGCGCAGTGCAACATGCCGTTGCCGCGTGGCGTGATCGCCCGCGCTGGCTCTCGATGCAGCAGACGGCCATGGAACGCGACCACAGCTGGTCGGCGGCGGCGGCGGCGTACACGGAGTTGTATCGGTCCTGCAGCCTGAAAGGCTAACTACGCTGCCGCATCGTTCGGTGCGTCATCGGCATCGCCTTCTTCCATGCCAAGCTCCTTGAGCTTGCGCGTCAGGGTGTTGCGCCCCCAGCCGAGCAGACGCGCCGCGTCCTGGCGATGACCCTGGGTGTGCTTGAGTGCTACGCGGATCAGCGTGCGCTCGAACTCAGGCAAGGCGGTATCGAGCAACGGGGCCGCAGCGCTGTGTAACGCCTCGGCCTCCGCCCAGCGCGCCAGCAGCGCAGACCAACCCTGTGCATCCTGCGCGAGACTCGCGCCGAGAATTTCGGTGGGCAGATCATCGAGACGAATCTCGCTACCGGGTGCAAGCACCGACAATCGCCGACAGAGATTGACGAGTTCGCGAACGTTGCCGGGCCATTGGTAGGACTCGAGCGCCGCGCGCGCATCCTTCGCCAGCGTCTTGTGCTCGACTCCCAATTCCTGCGCCGCCACTCTCAGGTAGTGCTCCAGCAAATCAGCCACGTCCTCACGGCGTGCGCGCAGCGGTGGCAGCTCGATGCGGATCACGTTCAGGCGGTGGAACAGGTCTTCGCGAAAGAGCCCGCGGCTGACCCGATCCTCGAGATTCTGGTGAGTCGCTGCAATGACGCGGACGTCGACGCGGATCGGCGTCTGTCCGCCGACCCGATAGAACTCGCCTTCGGCCAGCACGCGCAGCAACCGGGTTTGCAACGGCGTGGACATGTCGCCGATCTCGTCGAGAAACAAGGTGCCGCCGTCGGCTTGTTCGAAACGGCCGCGACGCAACGCATCGGCGCCGGTGAACGCGCCCTTCTCGTGCCCGAACAACTCCGACTCGAGAAGCTCCGAAGGAATTGCTGAGGTATTGAGGGCGATGAATGGCTTGTTGGCGCGTGGACTGTGACCGTGCAGCGCCCGTGCAACGAGCTCCTTGCCCGTGCCTGATTCACCGGTGATCAGCACCGTGACCGCGGAACGCGACAGTCGGCCTATGGCGCGGAACACCTGCTGCATCGCCGGCGCCTTGCCGAGCAATCCGGACATGCGCCCGTCGGCTGATGTATCGGCACTCGTGCGCTGCACGCTCTGCGCGGCGCGCTTGACGAGTTCGACGACCTGATCGATGTCGAAGGGCTTGGGTAAATATTCGAATGCACCGCTTTCGTAAGCGGACACAGCGTTGTCGAGATCGGCGTGGGCCGTCATCACGATGACGGGCAACTGCGGCCGAGTGCCGTGGATCTTGCGGACAAGTTCGAGGCCCGACAGTCCGGGCATGCGGATATCCGTGACCAGCACGTCGGGGCTGTCGGCGCGCAAGGCTTCGAGCGCAGGATCCGCCGCCTCGAACACCCGCGGCAACATGCCGGCCGCCTTCAGTGCACGCTCGAGCACCCAGCGAATCGAGGCATCGTCATCGACCAACCAAATCCGCAGCGGACGTGCGCTCATCACGTACCCTCCGCGAGCTCAAGCGGCAGCAGCACAGAGAACACAGTCCGGCCGGGCTCGCTCTCGTATTCGATGATGCCGCCGTTGCGGTTGACGAGTTCCTGCGACAACGCCAAACCGAGACCAGTGCCGTTGGCGCGGCCGGTAACGAGCGGGAAGAACAGACTGCCGCGGATGGCGGGCGGCACACCGGGGCCATCATCGAGCACATCGATGCGCGCCGCCAAACGATGGCGGACAAGACCAATGTGGGCCTGGGTGATCGCGCGGGTGCGCAAGGTCACCGTGCCGCGCTCGCCGATGGCCTGCAGCGCATTGCGGCACAAATTGAGCAGTGCCTGGACGAGCTGGTTGCGATCAAAGAAACCTTCCGGAATGCTCGGATCGTAGTCGCGCTCGATGCGTACCTCAGCGCCGGACTCGGCGCGCAGCAAGCGGTAGATGTGCTCGCAGATCTCGTGCACGTTAACCACGGCCTTCTGCGTCGGGCGTGCCGGACTCGTCATGCTGTCGACGAGTGCCGTCAGCCGATCGGCCTCGTTGATGATCACAGAGGTGTATTCGCGCAGCTCCGCATCGGGCAACTGCCGCGCCAGCAGCTGTGCGGCACCACGCAGACCACCGAGCGGGTTCTTGATTTCGTGGGCGAGCTGCCGAGTCATCAGGCGGTTGCCCTCGAGACGGGACCGCAACTCATTGTCGCGGCTCAACCGAGCGCGCGGTGCGGCGTCCGACAATTCCAGCAGGAAGCGCCGTGAACCGGTGACATCGTCGACAGGGCTGACAATCGCATCGACGATGCGTGCCTCACGCGGGGCACTGACGGGACGCAGGCTGACTTCGCACTCGTTGATGACCTCGCCGCGATCACGCGCGCGGGCCAGGGCGGCGCCCAGCACCTGTCCGTCCACGAACAGCTCGGTGAGCGGCCGGCCGCGGGACTGGTTGAGTCCCACGGCCAGCAGCCCTTGTGCCGAAACATTGGCGTGGATGATGCGGAAATCCGCATCGAGCAGCACGATGCCAGTCAGCAGCGCATCGAGCAGGTCCGACGGATCGTGATGCGCGGCGAAAGTCTCGAAGAGACGTTCAACCGCCATGGGTGTGACCACGCATCACGATCGTGCCATCAGCAGCTGTAGTACAGGTCGAGTTCGACCGGGTGCGTGCTCATGCGGAAACGCGTGACTTCCTGCAA
>RGWK01000140.1 GCA_010029775.1 Gammaproteobacteria bacterium | reverse complement strand
GCTTTGCAGTGCGCCGATCACATCCATGACTTTGGAGCGCATCGCGCGCCAGTCTTCGACGGCCACCTGCACATCGCCGAGCGTCGAGCGCAGCGTTGCTTCGAGGGCCGCAAGTCGCTGCGGGTCGAACTGACGGTCGATTTCGTATAGCTGCCACGACTCGCGGATCGCACCGTCGGTCTGCGGATCGACGGCAACGCGTTGCAGGCTGCCATCCGCCTTGCGCTGCGCGGCGAGCACGGGATGAATCAGCATTTGTACGCCGATGCCGGCGTTGCTGAAGACGAGGCTCAACGAGTCGACCAGGAAGGGTCGATCGTCGCTGACGACCAGTACGTAGCTGTGGCGCTCGCCGAGCTCGCTGCCAACCTCGGGCGAGAACGCATGCACCAGCGTGGTGCCGCGTCGGCGCCGTCGTGCGAGTTCGAGGTGCGCCCGGGCCAGATGGGCGAGGGAGATCGGTGCGCGACTGGCGAGGTCTTCTTCGCCGACGCCGCGAAAGTAATCGCGCAGCAGTGCGGCGGCCGGTGCGCCTTTGAGGCCTCGCGCGGCACGCACGATACGTTCGATGAGCATGACGCGTTGGCGCGGGATTCGATGATCGGGGACGCGGCTGTCAGCCATGATCGTTTCCTCGTAGTGTTCGCGCTTGCGCAAGCAGGGTCATGATAATCCTCTCGAGCGCCATTCGATCGGTCTCCTCGAGCACTTCGAGCAAGGCGCGCTCATGACCCAGCGCGAGCGGTACCACTTCGGCGTAGATGCGCGATCCGTCCGCTGACAGTTGCAGCACGGATCGGCGACGGTCGTGGCTCGCCATGCTTCGCTCGAGGTGGCGCTTGCCGAGCAAACGACTGACCGCGCGGCTGACGGCAACCTTGTCCATGGCCGTGCGTTCGGCGACCTCGGCTGCCGAGAGGCCAGGTTCGATGGCCAGAACCGCCATCACGCGCCACTCCGGGATGCTCAGACCAAAGCGCGCCGAGTAACTGCTAGCGATGGCTGAGCTGATGAGATTGCTGAGGATCGACAGTCGATAGGGCAGGAAGCGATCGAGTTCGAGTTTTGGCACCTGGGTCATCGTGATGACCATGCTAACCCAAGGGGTGTGCGGCAACCCGTTGATCGATTTGCCCGAAGATGGAGCGACCCGCGTCATCACGCATGTCGATTTGCACCCGATCGCCCACGCGCATGAAAGGCGTACGCGGGGCTCCGTGGAGCAGGGTTTCGACGGTTCGCTGCTCGGCGATGCAGGAGTACCCCACACCGCCTTCGGTAATCGGGCGACCCGGCCCGCCGTCGGCGCCGCGATTCGAGACCGTACCCGAGCCGATTAGGCTGCCCGCCCCGAGTGCGCGGGTGCGCGCGGCGTGGGCGATGAGCGTCGGAAAGTCGAAGGTCATGTCGATCCCTGCGTGGGCACGGCCGAACGGCTGCCCGTTGTAGTCAACCTCTAGGGGACGGTGCACGCGACCCTCGCGCCAGTGCGCGCCCAGTTCATCCGGGGTGATCGCGACCGGGGAGAATGCGCTTGAGGGTTTCGATTGGAAAAAACCGAAGCCCTTGGCCAGTTCGTTCGGGATCAGATTGCGCAGCGACACGTCGTTGACGAGAAGCAGCAGTCGGATACGCTCGGCTGCGAGTTCACGGCTGGCGCCTAGGGGCACATCATCGGTGACCACGGCTACTTCAGCCTCGAAATCGAGGCCCCAGGATTCGTCAGCGAGCGGAATGTTGCCGCGCGGTGTGAGGAACGTGTCCGAGCCGCCTTGGTACATCAGCGGATCGGTCCAGAACGAGGCGGGCAACTCGGCGTTGCGCGCCTTGCGCACGAGCTCGACATGATTGACGTAGGCGGAGCCATCGGCCCACTGGTACGCGCGCGGCAGAGGCGAGAGACACTCCGAAGCATCAAACGGCGACCCTTCGCCCGAGTTCACGCGGCGGTACAACTCGCGCAGGGGTGTCTCGGCAGAGTTCCAGTCATCGAGTGCGGCTTGCAACGTCGGCGCAACGTGCACGGCGGGCAGCATCCGTGCGAGATCGGTGGAGACCACGACGAGTTGACCGTCACGCCGGTGTCGGCCAGTGCCCTTCAAGGTCGCAAGCTTCACGACGGATCTCCTTGTGGCGCGTGGCCGCTCGCGAACTGCTGCTCGTGCAGCCACGCAGCGTGACGCGGTGCCCGCTTGGTTCGGCTCCACTCCTCGAGCATGGCGGGAGCAACATCGCGGGCGCGCTGCTCGAGTTCGGGCGTCGCCGTGTTGACGGTCAGTTCGAGTCGATGTCCGTTCGGGTCGAAGAAATAGATGGACTTGAATAGCCCATGGTCGGTGGGGCCCACAACGTCGAGCCCCCGCTCGATGAGTCGCTGTCGCATCTGATCGAGCGTGTCGAGACTATCAACCTCGAAGGCGATGTGCTGCACCCAGGTCGGTGTATTCGGGTCTCGGCCCATCGGCTCGCGTGTCGGTAACTCAAAGAAAGCCAGCACGTTGCCCATGCCCGCATCGAGAAACACGTGCATGTAGGGATCAGGCTCGTTCGTGGAGGGAACCCGGTCTTCGGCGAACGCCGTGGTGAAAGCCATGCCGAGTACATCGCGATAGAACTCGACGGTTTCGCGTGCGTCGCGGCAGCGGTAGGCAACGTGGTGGATCCTGCGTACGACGCTCATGGGCTCGGTGCTCCGTCGTCGTGCGATGCCCCATCTTCTTGCGATGCGCCGCGGCGTTGCAGGGCGCCCCTGCGGATCTGGTCTCGTTCGAGCGACTCGAACAGCGCCTTGAAGTTGCCCTCGCCAAATCCCTCATCGCCCGCGCGCTGGATGAACTCGAAGAACACGGGGCCAACCAGGCATTCGGAGAAAATTTGCAGCAGCAGTCGACGCTCGTCGCCGGTGGTGCCATCGAGCAGGATGCCGCGCTGTTGCAATGCGCGCGTCGGCTGCCCGTGGCCGGGCAGGCGATCCTCGAGCATTTCGTAGTAGGTGGCAGGCGGTGCGCTCATGAGCGGCACGCCGCGAGAGCGCAGCGCATCGACCGTGGCGCAGAGGTCCGGTGTCGCGAGTGCGATGTGCTGGATGCCTTCCCCATTGAAGCGCATCAGATACTCATCGATCTGTCCGCCGCCCTGGCCGCCTTCCTCATTGAGAGGGATGCGGATCTTGTCGTCCGGCGCAGTCATGGCCCGCGACAGCAGGCCCGTGTGTTGACCGTGGATATCGAAATGGCGGATTTCGCGGAAGTTGAACAGGCGCTCGTAGAAGCTCGCCCAGTGGTTGAGTCGTCCGCGGTACACGTTGTGGGTGAGGTGGTCGATGTGGGTCAGACCGACCCCCGGCGGGTGGCGCTCGGTCGCCGCGCGCCACTCGAAGTCGATGTCGTAGATGGTCGCTCCTGGCGCATAGCGGTCGATCAGGTATAGCGCCGCTCCGCCGATGGCACGCAGGGCGGGCAGCCGAAGTTCCATTGGGCCCGTGGCCATTTCGATCGGTTGCGCGCCGAGTTGCAGGGCGCGCGAATAGGCGCGCTGTGCGTTACGCACCCGAAACGCCATGCCGCAGGCGCCTGGGCCGTGCTCCGCCGCAAAGAAGCCGGCCTGACTATGGCGGTCTCGATTAACGATGAAGTTGATGTCGCCTTGCCGGTACAGGCTGACGTCCTTGGAGCGGTGGTCGGCCACGGCAACGAACCCGAGCGATTCGAAGAGTCGCTCCAACGGGCCGGTGTCGGAGGCCGCGAACTCGACGAACTCGAAGCCGTCGAGGCCCATGGGGTTGTCCTTGGGGTCGGCGGGACCGGTAGGGGCATTCTGAAGTACAGCACTCATAATCTAGACCCGTTTCGTTGCAAATGAAACAGTTTCAAAAGTAACGGTTGTCGTCAGCCGTGTCTAGGCCCTACCATTTATGCAATGTTGGGTAATTTCGAAACTAGACTAGACGCAGAAGCCCTCGCGAAGGTCCTGCGTGCGCTGGCAGACCCGGCTCGGGTCCGTTTGCTCCGTCTGTGTGCCGATCGACCCACCAGCGTGTCGGAACTGGCAGCGGCCACCTCGGACAGCGAGCCCAATGTGTCCCGCCATCTCAAGCAACTGGCCATGGTGGGTTTGTTGCGGAGAGTTCGGCGCGGACAGCGGGTGGAATACCTGCCCGTGAGCGAGGCAGGCTTCGCCGCGGATCTGCTCGGTTTGTTGCTGCAGCGTTTTTCGTCGGATGACGCCGCTCTTCGCGAGGCGCGAGCGCGGTTGCGGGCGATCGAGGCGGGTGCGCGCTCGAACCTGCGCGGCTCGGCAGCCGATTGGGTGGTGGCAAGTCGCTTCGGCCGCAGCCTCAAGGCGGCTCTCGGCGCCGCGTTCGATAAGGACGTCACGGGTGCGAGCGTGTTGGTGCGCAGTCAGCACCGCGAGGTGCTCGAAACCCTGCTGGCGGATCGGCAGACGGCCCCGACCGTCACGCTGCGCGCCGAGTCGAAGCCTGAGAAAAATGTGCTGCAAGCCTGGCTTGAGGCGGAGGGCTTGAAGGCCGAGGTGCTCACGAGTGGTGAAGTGCGCAAGGGTCGCACGTTCGAAGTGTGTTTGGAGTCGCCGCTCGCCGACGAACTACGCGAGCCTTCGCAGTTGACCGCCATGCTGCAACGCTGTCGGGCGCAGTTGGTCGCAGGCGGCGTGCTGTGGTGCGTGGTCCCCTACGACATTCTCGAGGATGACCCATCGCCGTTGTTGCGCCTGCGGGCGTTGCTTGGCGAGAGCGGCATCGACTGCACGCTGCTCTCGCCGGTCGAGGCCGAGGGGCGGCACGTGGTGCTCGTGCGCGGCTTGCTGCGTGGCGCGGCGATGGCCGCGCCCTCGAATCGGTCGATCGACACCCCCCAACATCAAGTCAGTCCGGTTCCGGCCTGACCTCAGGAGTCATCTTATGTCTGCCACCCCAATCCGTGTTTCCTTCGAATTTTTTCCACCCGGCGATGCGGCGATGGACAGCACATTGTGGCAGTCCGTGCAGCGCCTCGCGCCGCTTGGGCCGGCTTTCATTTCGGTGACCTACGGTGCCGATGGCTCGACGCGTGACCGTACCCATTCGCTCGTCAAGCGCATTCAGCAGCAGACGTCGTTGAACGGGGCGCCGCACCTGACTTGCGTTGGTGCTTCCCGATCGGAGGTGCTCGAGATCGCGCGTCGCTATTGGGACGAAGGCGTGCGCCATATCGTGGCGCTGCGTGGCGATCCCCCGCAGGGCGCCACGCGTTACGAGCCGCATCCCGATGGATTCGCTTATGGAGCCGATTTGGTGGCGGGTCTACGCAGTGTGGCCGATTTCGAAATTTCCGTAGCCGCCTACCCGGAGGTGCATCCGGAAGCTGCCTCAGCCGAGGCCGACTTCGACAACTTGCGTCGAAAGATCGACGCGGGTGCTACGCGAGCGATCACCCAGTTCTTCTTCGACAATGATGACTATCTGCGGTTTCGCGATCGTTGTGCTGCAGCGGGCATCAAGGCGAGCATCGTGCCCGGCATTCTGCCGATCACCCGGTTCCCTCAGGTCACGCGTTTTGCCGAGCGCTGCGGCGCCAAGATTCCGCGCTGGCTCGCCGAGCGATTCGTCGGTCTCGACCACGATGCCGACACGCGCCGGCTGATTGCCGCGAGCGTTGCCATCGAGCAGGTGTCGCGGCTGCGCGAGCAGGGTGTCGACGAGTTCCACTTCTACACCTTGAATCGCGCGGAACTCACCTACGCGATCTGTCACGCGCTCGGCATGCGACCGCAGCCCGCCGCCGTCGCGGCATGAGTTGCTGCCCCGCGCATCTGCCGCACGCCACGCCGCGTGCCTTGAATCGTGGCGAG
>RGWK01000139.1 GCA_010029775.1 Gammaproteobacteria bacterium | reverse complement strand
AAGGAAGGTCTCGGCCAGCAGTTGTTCGCCGACTGGCGCTACGACTCCAACGGCGCACCGCGGGCCGATTTCATCCTCAACAAGCCCGAAGCCCAAGGCTGTCGCATCCTTGTGGCCGGACGCAACCTCGGCTGCGGTTCCTCGCGAGAACACGCGCCGTGGGCGTTGCTCGACTATGGCTTCCAGGCCGTGATTAGTACCGAGATCGCCGACATCTTTCGCAACAACTCGCTGAAGAACGGGTTGCTGCCGATCGTCGTTGATGCGGCGACTCACGCGTGGCTGATCGCCAACCCCGGTGCCGAGATTCGCATCGACCTGCAAACGGCGACGTTGACGCTGCCTGGTCAGGCACCGGTCGGTTTCCCCATTGATCCGTTCGCGCGCTACTGCCTCATGAACGGCGTCGATGAACTCGGATTCCTGCTTTCGAAGAATGCGGCCATCGAAGCCTACGAGGCGCGCCGGGTCGCATGAAGGCGCGCATTGCCGTACTCGGGGGCGATGGAATCGGTCCCGAGGTCGTCGCTGAGGCGGTGCGGGTACTCGAGCGCATCGCCGCGTTGCACGGCCACGAGTTCACACTTGAGCCCCTGCCCTTCGGCGGCGTCGCCATCGATGCGTTCGGTGACGGCCTGCCCCCTGCGACGCTCGACGGCTGCCTTGCGGCCGATGGCGTGCTGCTTGGAGCCATCGGCGGACCGAAATGGGGACCCAAGGCTCCGGTTCGGCCGGAGTCGGCGCTGTTGCGCTTGCGTGCGGCCTTGGGTGTGTACGCGAATCTTCGTCCCGTGAAGGTCATCCCCGCGCTGCGCGACTCCTCGACCATCAAGGCGGAAGTTATCGATGGGGTCGACATGCTGTTCGTTCGCGAACTGACCGGCGGCATCTACTTCGGGCGAAAATCTCGCGAGGGAGATCGGGCGGTCGACGAATGCGCCTACACGGTCGCCGAAATCGAGCGCATTACCCGAGTCGCCGGGCGTCTCGCTCGGCAGCGCCGCGCTCGTATCACGCAGGTCGACAAATCCAACGTACTCGAGACCTCGCGTCTGTGGCGCGAGGTCAGTCAACGCGTGATCGAGAACGAGTTTCCGGGCGTGTCGATCGAGCACATGTTCGTCGATGCCGCCGCGATGCATCTCGTGCGCAGGCCGCGCGACTTCGATGTCATTCTCACCGAAAACCTCTTTGGCGATGTGTTGACGGACGAGGCTGCCATGCTCGCGGGGTCCCTCGGCGTGTTGCCTTCGGCCGCACTCGGCGACGGACGTCGCGGCCTGTATGAACCGATCCACGGCTCCGCGCCAGACATCGCCGGGCGCGGCATCGCCAACCCCTGCGGCACCATATTGAGCGCGGCGCTGCTGCTGCGGCATTCGCTCGGGCTAGAAACCGAGGCCCTAAGAATCGAGTCGGCGGTCAACGCGGCGCTCGAGGGCGGTGCGCGCACGGCGGATCTGGCGACGTCCTCTGCCGCGGTACTCGACACGCGCGGCATGGGCGACGCCGTTCTCGCTAACCTAACTTAACTTCGCAGCGCCGCGAGGCCCGCATCGAGATCGGCGCGAAGATCGTCAATCGCCTCGATTCCAACCGACACCCGCAACAGGCCATCCACGAGCCCTGCCGCAGCTCGTGCGGCGGGCTCCATCGCTGCGTGGGTCATTGTCGCCGGATGTGCAATGAGGCTCTCGACTCCGCCCAAGGACTCCGCCAAAGAAAACAACTCCAAGGCGCCAAGGAATCGCTCCACCGCGGGCAAGCCACCGTCAATTTCGATAGTCAGCATGGCCCCGAATCCGCTCTGCTGCGCCTTGGCGACGGCGTGCCCTGGATGGGTCGGCAGCCCTGGGTAATACACCTTGCGTATGCCAGGGGCCGTGGCGAGGTGCTGGGCCAAGGCTCCCGCGTTGCTCTCGTGCAGGGCCATCCGCGCATGCAGCGTGCGGATACCACGCAGGGTGAGAAAACTGTCGAAGGCCGCACCGGTCATGCCGAGCGCGTTGGCCCACCAGGCGAACTGCTGATGCAACTCCTCGCGAGCAGCGATTACCGCACCACCGACCACATCACTATGGCCGTTGAGATACTTCGTGGTCGAATGCACCACGACATCAGCGCCAAGTTGTAACGGTCGCTGCAACACCGGCGACATGAAGGTGTTATCGACCACGGACAGTGCACCCGCGGCCTTGGCTGCCGCGGTGACGGCACGGATATCCGTGATGCGCAGCAACGGATTGCTTGGTGTCTCGATCCACACCAGCGCGGCGGGCGTACTCAGGCTGGCGCGAAGCGCATCGGCGTTGCCAAAGTCGACGAACTCCACCACAAAATCGCCGCGCCGGTGCCAGGCGCTGAACAAGCGGAATGTACCGCCATAACAATCGTGCGGCGCAACGACTCTCGCTCCCCGCGGCAGCACCTGACCCACCAGCGCGATCGCTGCCATTCCTGAGCCGGTTATGACGGCACCCGCGCCGCCTTCAAGTTCGCGCACCGCCTCGCCGAGCAAATCACGGGTCGGGTTGCCGGAGCGGGAGTAATCGTACTTGCCCTTTAGGCCGAATGACGGGAACGCATACGTCGAGCTCAGGTGAATGGGTGGGACCACGGCACCGGTCGCGGCATCGGATTCCAGGCCGCTGCGTACGGCAACGGTTCGCGGGTCGAGACGAGTCATACGACATCCTCGGTCAAAGTGGCGAGCAGCGGCGCGAGCTGCGCCGTCTCTTTCAAAAATGCGTCGTGGCCATACAGAGACGACATCTCGACGAGTCGGCCTCGCGGTAGCCGCCGGACCATGTTTCGCATGTCGTCGATCGGCACAAGCTGATCCTCGCGTACGCCGATGGCCAGCACCGGCACGTCGATTCGTGTCACATCGACACGGTGCAGATCGATCGACTCGGACAGCAGCAGGAACGAATCGGGTTGATACCGCGACGCGTAGTCGCGACCGCGGGCCAGAAGATAGTCTTCCACCGGGAATACGAATCGACCGTTCTCAAGTCGCGGTTCGCCGTCAAACCGCGCCGCGAATTCCGCCTGACTGCGATAGGTGGCCATTGCGAGCGCCCGCGCGAGCGCGAGACCACCCGCGGGCTGCCCCATCTCGATGGCGAAGCGCACCGTGCGCCGCTGAACGCACCGCCACGCCGTTGCCATCGGGTGTGTGCGCTCCGCCGCACTCATCACCAGCAACTGCCGCACGCGTTGCGGGTACCGTTCTGCAAACGCCAGAGCCACCATGCCGCCGTACGAGGCGCCGACGATGCAACGCAGAGCATCGATTCGCAGGTGATCAAGCAAGTGCTTGAGCACCTCTGCCTGATCGTAGGTGGAGACCGGCGGGAAGTTCTCGCCCGGGGTTGGCGCAGTGGTGCGGCCGCTGCCACCGAGATAGTCGAACGCCAGTACACGCAGCGCGTGCGTCGGCAACGCCCGTCCGGGGCCCGCGATCTCCTGCCACCACGCTGACTCGTCCTCATGCTCGGAAAACACCCTCCGATGGCCGGAGATGCCGCCCGCCACGACGACCAATGGTGCGGCGGGCGGTCCGGCGAGGCGCCAAGCAATCCGAACGTTGTGGAGTTCGCCACCGTGATGCAGTGCGAACGCGCCGGGGAGAACAAATTCCCCCTCCAGGATATCCAGCGTTGTCTGCTCTGCCGGTATGCGCTCTGGCGCTGTCGGCGCTGACTTGATCGTATTCACGAGTCCCTTAACCCACGCGGTCGAACCGCATGCCGATCTTCGAGACTCCCGGGAAGAGCGCCCGCACCCGCGGGAAGCGACAGCCCTGTCCTGCCGGTAGCAGGTTGCGTCGTTCGCTCATCTGTCGCGGGCCCGAGGGCTACCACGCAGGAGTTGGCACCTTTCCGGGCGGGTTAGGCCTGGCGGTTGCCCCGGCGTCAAAGGGCCTTTTCCCTCAGCCGGTCTCGATGAGAGTCGTAATGGTAGCCGTCGTTGGCGATACGCGTCAATCGGCATTGGCTTGCCAACGCCGACTCGGTGTATTAACGTGTTAACACATTAGCACGATGGAACAATCGCCGTGAAACCTCATGCCCGTCTGTCCCCCCGTCAAGAAGCTCGCGCGGAGCGGGCCTTGTACCAGGCCGTTTTGACCCTGCGCAGTATCGACGAATGCCGCGCCTTCTTTCGCGATCTGTGCACTCCCGCTGAGCTCGAGGCGATGTCCGATCGCTGGGCCGTCGTCGAGTGGCTGGAGCGTGGCCTGCCGTATCGCGAGATTCATAAGCACACGGGTGTCAGCGTCACCACCATCGCGCGCGTGGCGCGCTATGTGGCGGCGGGTAACGGCGGCTACGATCTGGCGGCGCGCCGCCTCGAGGCGCAGCGCAGCGCGGGCGGGCCCTCGCGATGAGCGCCTCGGTTATCGACAAGGCCACGCGCCTCAAACTCGCCGTTCAGAAGTCCGGTCGCCTGACTGACCACTCCACCGACCTGCTCGTGCGCTGCGGTCTAAAGTTCTCCCGCGGCAAGGACCAGTTGGTCGGCTTTGGCGAGAACATGCCGCTCGATCTGTTGTTTGTGCGCGATGACGACATTCCTGATCTCGTCGAAGAAGACGTCTGCGATCTTGGCCTCGTCGGCCTCAACGTCATCGAAGAAAAGCGGCTTGAGATGGCAGCGCGTGGGCACTCGACGCGCTTTGAGGTGCTGCGGTCCCTCGACTTCGGTCGATGCCGCCTGTCGATTGCCGTGCCCGAGGACACGCCGTGGACGGGTCCGGAATCTCTGCGCGGCAGGCGTGTCGCCACCACTTACCCTTTCCTGCTCGGCAACTACTTGCGTAGCCACAACATCAATGCCGAGGTCGTGACCTTATCCGGTGCCGTGGAGATCGCGCCGAGGCTCGGTCGGGCGGATGCCATCTGCGATCTCGTCTCCACCGGCTCGACACTCATCGCCAACCGTCTGCGCGAAGTCGAGACGGTGCTGCAGAGCCATGCCGTGCTGGTTCGTACGCCTCTTGATCTCCCACCGGACAAGTTGGCGTGGGTCGAGCGCCTGCTGATGCGTATCGACGGCGTCCAGCAGGTTCGCGAAAGCAAATACATCATGCTGCATGCACCGCGCTCCGCTCTGCCGGCGATACGCAAGCTGTTGCCGGGGAGCGAATCGCCGACCATCATTCCGCTCGAAGGCAGTCCGGACAAAGTCGCTGTGCACGCCGTGTGCCGCGAGAACGTATTTTGGGAAACGCTTGAAAGCCTCAAGGCGGCGGGCGCCAGCGCCTTGCTGGTACTGCCCGTGGAGAAGATGCTCGCATGATGCTGCCCATATTCGATTA
Source organism: Gammaproteobacteria bacterium (assembly GCA_010029775.1). Taxonomy (GTDB): domain Bacteria; phylum Pseudomonadota; class Gammaproteobacteria; order Steroidobacterales; family Steroidobacteraceae; genus UBA964. Next base: position 546 of record RGWK01000139.1, on the reverse strand, counting down.
CGCCAAGCTCGACGAACCAGCCCGCAAGCAAGTCCTTGCGCGCCCCTCGGCCGCCGGCCGAGAGGAATTGCTCGCCTTGGTACGAGAGACGGTGCGCGAGGTGCGCAGTCGTGGCGATGCGGCGGTGCTCGAGTACGCCGCACGCTTCGATGGCGGGGTCCCAATCAACCTGAAGGTGCCTGCGAGCGAATTCCTGCAAGCGTTTTCTACGCTGAGTAAGGATGGTCGCGATGCGCTGATCCGCGCCATCACCAACATCAAGAAGTTTCACCAGGCGCAGTTGCCACAGCCGATTTCGCTCGAGACGTCGCCCGGTGTCGTCTGCGAACGAATCACGCGGCCCATCGACTCGGTCGGGATCTACGTGCCCGGTGGCTCTGCTCCGCTTGTTTCCGCGCTATTGATGGCGGCGATTCCGGCCGAAATTGCCGGGTGCAAACGTCGCGTGTTGTGCACGCCGGCCGTGCGTGGCGGGCGCATCCACCCGCATATTCTCGCTGCTGCCAAGTTGTGCGGCATCGAGGAGGTCTACGCGATCGGCGGCGC
>RGWK01000138.1 GCA_010029775.1 Gammaproteobacteria bacterium | reverse complement strand
CGGCGAGCGATGCCTTGTGCGGCTTTGTTGAGGGTTGCGATGTCTTGATTTTTGATTCGATGTTCGATGAGCGCATTGATGGCGACAAGCCGCGCTGGGGGCACTCTACCGTGCAGGAAGGTCTATCGTTGGCGCGTGCTGCAGGGTGTGCGCAGTTTGTAGCCTTCCACCACAACCCCAATTACCCTGATCCGGTGATGCGGGAGCTCGATGCGTGGTTGCGCGGCCAAGCAGGGGTGAAGGCTTTCGCAGCGCGTGAAGGCATGAGCATTCTGATCGAATGAAATTGGAGGCGTTGTGACCTCCACGTATTTTCATGCAGCCGACTGGGCGGTCGTCGCGCTGTATTTCGCTCTGGTGACCTGGATCGGTCATAGCGTCAAAGGGCGTCAATCCACGGTGCAGGAGTATTTCCTCGGGTCGCGTTCCCTGCCGTGGCCTGCGGTCTCCGCTTCAATCGTCGCTACAGCGGTCAGTGGCGTCACCTTCATCGGTGTGCCATCGCTGGTATTTGCGCAGCAAGGCGATTTTCGCTACCTCCAGTTCTGTCTTGCGGGACTGTTGTCGAAATGGATTCTCGGGCGTTGGATCTTGCCGCAACTCTATGCGCGCAATTATCTGAGTCCGTACGACTTCATCCGCGAGAAGCTCGGCTCGGGGCTCGGCAAGCTGTCGGCATTGCTTTTCTTTATTGGTGCGGTACTCGGTCAAGGCGTCCGCGTGTTCGCGGTCTCACTGGTGCTGGAGTTGCTCACCGGTCTCGATTTTGCCTGGTGCGTGCTGCTCAGCGTGGGAGTCGCTGCCGTCAGCACGCTGCTCGGAGGAGTGCGCGCCGTCGTCTGGTCGGATGTGCTGCAGTTCGCCATGTTTGTCGGTGGCGGGCTGTTGGCACTATGGTTCGTTGCGACAGGTTACCCCGGAGGGTTTCCTGCGGTGCTTGATGCCGCAGATGCGGCAGGAAAGACCCATGTGCTGGTGCTTGACGCTGATCCCCGAGTCAACTTCACGTTCTGGGCCGGGGTGTTCGCCATGCCGTTTCAGAATCTCGCGGCCTATGGCACTGACCAGCTGAACACCCAGCGCATGCTGTGCTGTCGTTCCGTACGCGACGCACGACTCGCGCTCTATGCCAGCAACGCCGGCGAACTCGTCGTATTGCTGTTTTTGCTAGTCGGCGCATCGCTGTGGGCGTACTACCAGGTCAATCCTCTCGATCCGGCTTTTGCGCCGCTCGTACAGCAGAACATCGACCGTATCTTTCCGGCGTTCATACTCTCGGAGATGCCGAGTGGGTTGCGCGGCTTCATGGTTGCTGCCTTGTTCGCGGCGGCGATGTCGAGCCCCGTCTTGTCGGCTCTTGCCGAAACCTCGATTACGATGTTCCATGCCGGACATGCAGCCGGCACCCTCGCGGAGGATCGCGCGGTGTGGCTCTCGCGGCTGCTCGTCGCCGTCTGGGCGGTCGTGCTCGGCGGCTTCGCCTTGCTGCTGTCTGGAACCGGCGAGCAGTTGGTGCCGCTGGCCTTTGCCATGACCGCGTATACCTACGGTCCGATGCTGGGGTTGTTCCTGTTGGCGCTATTCGTTCCGCGACATCGCATCGTCAACCCAAAGGCGGGCGTGATCGTGTCGCTTGTGGGCGTGTTTGTGGTACACAATGCCCATTGGCTCGGACTGTCGGCCGCCAAAGAAGTCGTCGCCTTTCCGTGGCTATTCCCGTGGGGCGTGATGTTGTGTGTGGGATTTGCCATGCTGCCGCTTCGGCTGCAGCCTGGCCGAGACTGAGCGTATCGAGGGGGTTTTTATGCTGGGTGCCATGCAAGATCATCCGCTGCTGATCTGGCGCTTGATCGAGTTTGCTGCGCGAAATCATCCGACCACCGAGGTTGTTTCTCGCCGCGTTGAGGGCGATCTGCACCGCTACGACTACCAGTCGGCGGTCCTTCGCTGTCGCAAGGTCGCCAACGCACTGGATGCGCTCGGTGTCGGTCGTAGCGAGCGGGTGGCGACGCTCGCCTGGAACGGGTATCGACATTTCGAGCTGTACTACGGCGTCAGTGGCAGCGCTCGCGTGCTGCATACCATCAACCCGCGTTTGTCCCCCGAGCAAGTCGCGTGGATCGTCAATGACGCGGAAGATCGCGTGGTGTGTTTCGATCTGACGTTCCTACCGATCATTCGGGCGATCGCCGATCAATGCCCGACCGTGAAACATTGGATCGCGCTTTGCGACAGTGATCGTTTGCCGACCGACACCGGACTTACGGGTCTGATCAGTTACGAGGCATGGATCGCGCCGCAGCCTGAGCAGTACGTGTGGCCCGACTTCGATGAGAAGACCGCTGCCGCTCTGTGCTACACGAGCGGCACCACAGGCAACCCGAAAGGGGTCTTGTACAGCCATCGCTCGACCGTGTTGCATGCCTATGGTTCGGCATTGCCCGATATGGTTAACGTATCGGCGCGTGATTGCATTCTGCCGGTCGTGCCGATGTTTCACGTGAACGCATGGGGCGTGCCTTACGTGGCGCCCATGGTGGGTGCGAAGTTGGTATTTCCGGGGGCCGCACTCGACGGCAAGTCGATCTACGAGTTGCTCGAGAGCGAGAAGGCTACGGCAGCCGCGGGCGTACCAACCGTGTGGCTCGCTTTGCTGAACCACGTTGATTCGATTGGCGGAAAGTTCAGTACCCTGCAGCGCACCTTGATCGGGGGCTCAGCCTGTCCGCCGGCAATGATCGATCGATTCCTCGCATACGGGGTCACCGTTCAACACGGTTGGGGCATGACGGAGATGTCACCGCTCGGCACCATCAGCAACCTCAAGCTTGCCCAATTGGCGTTACCGGTCGAGCAACAACGTCGCTTCCTCGAGAAGCAGGGCCGCGCTGTCTTCGGCATCGATCTGAAAATCATCGACGACGCGGGACGTGAGCTGCCTTGGGATGGCAAGTCCGCGGGCGATTTGCTGGTGCGTGGGCCTTGGGTGGTTGCGCAGTATTTCACGGGTGCCCTAGGTGGCACGTTACCCCCGGCTCTCGTGGACGGCTGGTTCCCGACGGGAGACGTGGCGACAATCGATCCCGACGGATTCATGCAGATTACCGATCGCAGCAAGGATGTAATCAAGTCGGGCGGCGAATGGATCAGCTCCATCGACGTCGAGAACATCGCCATGGCCCATCCGGCCGTGGCCATGGCTGCCTGTATCGCCGTGCCGCACCCGAAATGGGACGAGCGCCCGTTGCTGGTTGTGGTTCGAAAGCCCGGTGTGGACGTGGCACCTCGCGACATCCTGGATTTCTTCGCCGGCAAGGTGGCCAAGTGGCAGGTGCCCGACGATGTGGTATTCGTCGACAGCATTCCCCTGGGCGCCACCGGCAAGATGCTCAAGGCGCGGCTGCGCGAGACGTTCCGCAACCATCGCCTGCCGGGAGCCTAAAGACCCTCGACTGCGGTATTCTCCCGGTCCATGAGTCATGGACGAGTGACGCCGGAACTGCGGCGCTGGATCATCAAGCAGGTCGAGGCCGGGCAGACGCCTGAGGGCCTTCTTCAGTCCATGATCGCCAATGGTTGGCCCGAGTCGGTGGCCCTTGAGGTCATGGAGCGAACTCTGCGCATCCGGGTCGCCCAGATCAAGGCGGGCGAGAACTCGAAAGAGGCGGCCGGCGAGGGCTCTGAGGGGTGAGCCGTGTCCGCCATCACTCGCGCTGAAATCGACGCACTGCCTGCGTTCCCGCTGGTCGAGCCGGACTTTTTGACGCGTGACGAACACGCGGCATTGCTTGGCTTTGCGGACGCGCGGATCGAGCTTTTCGGCGAACCGACTCCCAACGGCGACTATTGGCAGGGGCGTACCCTGATGCCCGAGCAGATCCCCGATGCGTCGATACGCCAGATCTTGCGCGACTTGCAGTTGAGAACCATCGAGCGACTCACGTCGGTTCTAGCGGCCGAGTTCGGCGAGTCACCGCCGATCTACTCGGATCTGGTCAACTATGCCCGGTGGCCCGCCGGCTACGAGTTGCAACCGCACGCCGATAGCGAAAATCCAGGTGGCGCACCGCACCCGTTCCCTTGGCGGGATTTCGCCTCCGTGATCTATTTGAACGACGAGTATTCAGGCGGTGAGATCTATTTTCCGAACCTTGGCATTGAACTCAAACCCCAGCCACGTAGTCTGATCGTGTTTCCAGGGACGCTGTTCTTTCTACACGGCGTGCGACGTGTCGAGCAGGGCATGCGGCACACCATAGCGTCATTTCTTACCTTTGACGCGGCGCGGAGATACGTTTTTTGAGCTGGGGCTTATCGTGATCACGGTTCCTGACAACATCATCGCCGTCATCCCGTATGACGACTACTACCGTGGCAAACACGGCGAGGTATATTTCCCGCTGCGCGGCGACAATAAACGGGAGTGGTTCTCGAGACACGCGTATTTTTGTTTGCCGCTGGTCATTGGTAACCAGTATGGCTTTGCGGTCAAATCGCTCTTCAATGCCACCTTCTTGTGGAACGGCGGACCCGAGCCGGGCGATACGACGGTCACGATCCACAACACTGAAGACATCGAGCGGCACGGTAGTTTGCAGACCATCGTATCGAACTTCGGTATTGGCATCGTCACGGTACAAACCGCATTCGCGCTACGCACGCCACCCAACGTCAATCTGATGACCATTCAGCCGCCGAACTATTTCATCGATGGCCTCGTAGAGAACTTCGAAATGGTCGAGGGATACGAGCTATTCACTCCAGAGCAAATCCGCGACGAGCAGCAGGCCTCGCAGGATTTCGGCCGGGAGCGTGTAGAGCGTGACGTGTTGCGTCCCGATGGGGTCGGTCGCCGTTACCACAACGGTGAGGATGTATACGGGAACCCCTTCCCGCACTCGCATCAGAAATCGCTGACGGCTCGGCCAAAAAAGAACACCCGATGATGAAGGCAATAAAGTCGTTCCTCGTTCGTCAGTCGGTGTCTGCTACGGCACTGACCGCGTGGTCCGCATTGTGGTGTTTAGTGGTGCTAAACGTACCGTTTTGGACGCGGGTGCTTGAGCTCAGGCCTCTGGGTGACGCGCGTGACGTTGCGTTTGTAGCCTCGGTCGCGCTGCTCGCGGGGCTCGTCTCGAATCTCTTTCTAATGCCGCTGACGTTGATCCGTCCGCTCGCCAAGCCTCTGCTGGCTGTTGCTTTAGTGTTAGCGGCGCTCGCCGCGTACTTTGTTTGGGCGTACGGCACGCTTGTCGACAAGGTGATGATTCGTAACGTCTTCGAGACCGATGCGCTCGAGGCGGGCGAACTTGTTAACTGGAAGTTATTGTTGTTCGTTGGCGTACTCGGTGTTCTGCCGGCATTGGCTGTGCTTCGCGTTCCTCTGGCACGCCCGCCTTGGCACCGTGAACTGCTGCATCGGGGCGTCGCTCTCGGCGTGACGATCGTCGGTATCGGAGTCGTGGCATTTTTCTTCTATCAGGATCAGGCGTCTTTCCTGCGTAACAACCGTGATCTGCGGCACCGACTTGTCCCCGTCAACTACCTAGCTGGGGTGGGCAGCTATGTGCAGGAAATCACAAAAAGAAAGTTACCCTACGAGGCGATTGGTGCCGATGCCACGCTTGGACCACGCTGGCAGACACCTACGGCGGAGCGTCCGTTGTTGCTTGTGCTGGTGGTCGGTGAGACCGCGCGGGCGGCGAATTTCTCTCTCGGCGGTTATGGGCGCCAGACAAACCCTAGACTTACTGAAGTGAAGGATCTCGTGTACTTCACCGACGTCTCCTCCTGCGGTACGTCTACGGCGATCTCTGTGCCTTGCATGTTTTCGGATTTGGGCCGAGAGGCTTTCTCTGCTGAAAAAGCCCGGGCCCGCGACAACTTGATCGACATCGTCGCCAAGGCGGG
>RGWK01000137.1 GCA_010029775.1 Gammaproteobacteria bacterium | reverse complement strand
CCGACCGGCGGGCTGGCGCGTGTAGGCTACCGTGCGATCGATCTCGTAGTTTCGCGTGCTCTGCACCGACGCCGGCGGGGGCGGCGTGGCAGCATTGGCGGCCGTCGCCGTTGCCGCGTTCGCCGCATCAGCCGGATTGGCAGGCGTCGCGGCGGCGGCATTCGCTTGGTTGGAGGCGGAGCCCGGGATGCCACGAGCCACGGGGTTGCTGCTTCGATCTTCCGACAACTGCTCACTGCGGACGACAACACCCTGCGGATTGAACTGCTCACGTGCTTCTTCGGAGGCGCTCATGTCGAACTGCGCGCTGACCTCGGCACGCACGCGGCCGGGCCCCACGAGCGGCGCGATCAGAGCCTCGACCCGCTGCGAATACATTTCTTCCATCTGCCGTGCGAACTCAACCTGCTGATCACGAAGCGCGAACTCGCCACGCCCTTGGGGCGATGACAGCAGTCGCCCGGTCTGATCGACCACCGTGACCTGCTCCGGATCGATGTCGGCGACGCTCGATCCGACCAGGTTGACGATCGCCGTGACCTGTTCGCTCGAGAGCTTTCGGCCTGCCTTCAACTGCAGGAAAACGCTGGCCCGCGCCGGGGTGCGGTCGCGGATGAAACTGGAATTACGACCCGCCGCGATGTGCACGCGGGCTGCGGCAACCTGCTGCAGGCTGGAGATGGTCTTGGCGAGTTCGGTTTCGAGGGCGTGCTGGTAGCGAGCGCCTTCCATGAAGGCGGAAACACCGAACCCGCCTTCCTTACCGAGATTGGCGAAACCACCCGACTGCAGGGTGCCCTGCTCGGCGAGCAACATCCGCGCCTCGTTCAAACGCTCAGCAGGCACCGAAATGCCGCCACTGCCCGCCTCCATTCGGTACTCTATGCCGGCACCACTCAACGAGCGAGTGACCGCGGCCGCTTCCTCGTCCGCAAGCGTCGCGTAAAGCACGCTGAAGGTAGGGCCTTTGGTCCATAACGTAACCCCCACGCCCGCGGCGACGGCAGCGGCAAGTCCGACGAGCAACAACAAGGGTCGCAGGCCGGCCGCAAGGTTGGGCATGAGGTTAGCGGTGGTTGCTTCTGTGGCCATCACTTACTCCAGAGGGCGCGGCGCATCAAACCGGCATGTTCATGATGTCTTGGTACGCCGAGACGACCCGGTTGCGAACCTCGACTGCGCCACGGAACGCGACGCTGGATTTTTGCATGTCGATCATCACCTGCGGCAAATCGACACCCGGCACACCGCGCTCGAACTTATCGACTGTGGAACGCGCTCGCTGCTGCAATCGGTTAACTTCGTCTATGCCACCCTTCAGCACAGATGCAAAACTCACCGACGACGACGCTCCTCCGCTCGTCCCGGCGAGGGGATTTAGACCGCCCGATATCGCGCCTGGCGAACTGGTCTGCGCCTTGATGCTGCGAATGGTCGACAGGACTCGATCGATTTCCATCTGGCTCATTAGGCAGGTACCTCGACACCGGCGGCACGGGGCCGCGCCAACTGGTAACGCAGCGTCCGCGGAGTGATGCCGCGACGCTGAGCAATATCGTTTCGCTTGTCGCGCCCATCGCGCAGCGCCGACAGCAGGATTTCTCGCTCGGCCTGATCGCGCTGACGGGCGAACGCACTGCGCCCGTCGATGGTGTGCGCGGGTTCGTCGAAAGCCACGTCGCTTCCCGCCGCCATTAACAGCGCTTCGCGCGTCACAGCCACGGTCGGAGTGATGCAAGCCGAATCGTTCAATGTATCGAGTTCAATGCAATCGGCCTCGATGACGCTACAGTTCGCAAAGATAAGAGCGCGTTGCAAAACGTTTCCGAGTTCGCGGGCGTTACCGGGCCAACTGTGTAACTGCAGCGCTTGCAGGGCACCCGCGGACAACACCGGCGTTCTTTGCCCACGCGCCTGAGCGGCCAGAATCTGTGCCGCAATCGGCAGGATGTCTTCGCGTCGCTCGCGCAGCGGCGTGATCGCCAATGGAAATACGTTGATGCGGTAGTACAGATCGTCGCGGAATCGCCCGGCCCGCACTTCCTCGGCTAGGTTGCGTTTACTCGTGGCGATGACCCGCACATCGAGCGGCAACGGCACTCGCCCGTCGACCCGATCGACCTCCCGTTGCTGCAACACTCGCGATAGCTTTGCCTGCAGTGCGATCGGCATCTCGGTGATTTCATCGAGCAGCAAGGTTCCGCCCTGCGCCCGCATAAATTCGCCCGCATGGACGCCTTGGGCCCCGGTAAACACACCAGTCTCGAAACCGAACAACACCCTCTCGAGCATCGACTCGGGAATCGCCGCGCAGTTGACTGCAACGAACGGGAGCTGTGATCGGGGTGACTGCCGATGGATGAACCGGGCCAGTACGTCCTTACCCGTACCTGACTCACCCGTGATCAGCACGGTGCAGTCGGTTTCCGCGACACGTCGGGCAAGCTCGATAACGAGGCGAGAAGCCGGGGCAACGGCGACCGGCTCGACCACTGGAGTTGCTTCTTGAGACACCGACATTGACGCTCCCGATCCGCCCACAAGGGGCTCTCGGAGGGAATATCAGCAAGAAGCGTGCCGACCGAAAATTAGCGCCGGGCGGCAAAAGGTGTCAACAAACCGTCAAAGGCTCTCGTTGCCCAACAGACCGAATCGACGCATTTTTTCCACCAGCGTAGTGCGGCGCAAGCCCAACAGGCGCGCGGCCTGCGACACCGTACCACCCGATCGGCCCAAGGCCTCGACAATCAAGGCATGTTCGATGTCGTTGAGGTAGGTCCGCAAGTCCATACCCTCAGCCGGCAGCTTGTGGACCATCGGCAAGCCGCCATGTACCCCTGTCGAGCCATTAAGCGAGCTTGTCGCCGTGACGTTCGGCACCTCTTCGGTCTCACTCGCTCGGACCTGAGCCGGGGCTATATCGATCGGGTTAGAAGCGGGATCCTCCGGCTCCTCTTCGATTAACTCCGCCTCAGCCAACGGCTCGGCGGCGGCGAGATCGGCCAGCAGCGTGGCCATCGCCTCGTCGCTGAGGAAACCCGCGCGGTATTTGGACGGCAAGTCCAAGATGTCCACAGGGTGGTCGCCATGGAGAACGCTCAGCCGTTCGATGAGGTTGCCAAGTTCGCGGACGTTGCCTGGCCAGGAATACGCCCGAAGCGCCTCCATCGCTCGCTGCATGATACGCAGTGGGGGGCGCCCCGCTCGTTCATTCTGGGCAACGAATTCCCCCACCAGCACCTCGAGATCCTCCATTCGTTCCCGGAGGCTTGGCATCTCGATCGGGAAGACATTCAAACGATAAAAGAGGTCGCCGCGAAAGCTGCCTTTGCTGATTGAGTCCTCGAGGTTACGGTGGGTCGCAGCAATGATTCGAACATTGCAACGGATGGGTTGATGATTACCGACACGTTCGAAAACGCGCTCCTGCAGAACCCGCAACAACTTGACTTGCATCGGCAGGCTCATGTCGCCGATCTCGTCGAGGAACAGCGTACCTCCCTCAGCGATCTCGAAGCGGCCTAGTCGCGCAGTGTAGGCGCCTGTGAAGGCGCCCTTTTCGTGCCCGAACAATTCGCTCTCGAGAAGTTCAGCGGGAATGGCCCCGCAGTTCACCGCGACGAAAGCACTGCCGCGGCGCGGACTGCTGTCGTGAATCGCCCGCGCGACCACTTCCTTGCCCGTGCCCGATTCACCCAGCACGAGCACATTGGAGTCGTGCGCGGCGACCTTGCGGATCAACGCGCCAATCTCACGAATCGCCGCGGACTTTCCGCTCGGAACACGGGCTGAAAACCCGGCCTTATCCGAGTTCACCACGAAACGCGCGATTTCTGGACGGCCGTCGACAGCGCCTGTCACAACACTCCCCGAGCAACTGCGCCTGTTATAAACCGTGCAGCGAAGATGGGCCAGCAGAAAGTCCCGTTTTGGAAACGAAACTAACCTTGTAATCCCCGCGATCCGGCAATTTTTTGTCGGTGCTGACGAAAAATCAGCCGCTCGAGTTGGTCAGCCTCGGCCTCGGAGAGCCCCTCGAACTCAAACCGTCTTTGCGAAGACGCGGCGGCGGCAACGTGTGCGATGAAACGCAACGGTCGCGGAACACCCGCCTGGATATAGATCTCCACTACGCCGCGATCGCCCACAGTTAAATCAGCCGGAGCGTCGACCCAATCGAGCCCATGAAAATCGAGAACAATTTCCGCGGTGGGCGGCGGCGGATGCGTCTCTGCGAACAGATCAGCGAGCAGATCAAGCATTAGGGTCATCTTCAAATCGATGCGCCGCAGCTCCGTGACCACCGCCGGATCGACTTCGTTTCGGTTCGCGGGTGGCCGCTCGGTCAGCAAGTCACACGCCTGGAAAACGCGCACGTTGCTGCCAAGGCTTGCAGTGACCCGAGCCACGTCCGCCGCAGCGTCCAGGCGTCGAAACGCCACGGGTACGGACAGTTGCAGCTTAAGCGCCTCGTCGGCGGTGCTGTCGGTCGATGGCGGGTTGGTCCTCGACACGCAAACTCAGGATCGGGCCTGTCCAGCGGGAACCTGCCCGCCCCGACCGCTGACAGTGGGCGGAATAGCGGCCCAAGCGCTGCGGATTTCACCGAGCAACGCACTCAAGGCCGGCAAGCCGTCTCGCTTGGTCGGCACGTGCGCAAGCAGCAACTGCCGACAGATGTAGTCGTACAGAGCATCGAGGTTATGAGCGATTTCACCCTGCGAGAGATCGAGCGCGGCTTTCAACTCACCCACGATGGCGAGCGCACGCTGCAAATGCAGGGTGGCATCAAGTTTTTGGCCGTTCTCGTGACAGCCACGCGCCTGGGCAATTCGGGAAATCGCCCCGTCGAGCAGCATCAGAACCAGACCATGTGGGTCCGCAGCAGCCACGCCCCCATGGGCGGCGACCGACTTGTAGGCCATGCTGCCGTTGCGTCCGAAGGACATCGCTGACTCCCTAACCTGCGACCAAGGATACCGCTATTAACGGCCCCGGAGCAGTTCCCTTTAATTCGGGGACCCGACCCTGGACTTACGACCCGGATGGAGCGCTATTTCGGGGTGGAGATTTTGGACACGTAGGAACTTGTACCCTGCATCTCGGCCAGCATCCGATCCAAGGCGACAAACTGTGCGCGATAGCGCTTTTCGATCACAGCCAGGCGCGCTTCAGCGGCTTCCCTGCTCGCCTGAATGTTGCGTTTTCGATCGTTGAGCGTGTTGGTCTTGACGGCGAGCAAGCCGTCCGTTGCCAGTTGCGGATCGACAATAGCCTTTAGGCGCGCCGCGACGCCGTCTGTTGCTGAAAACACCTGCGTGACCCGATCGAGATCGGTCGCGAGTTCAGTGCTGCGGGGGCGCTCGGTGTCTCTGCCGTGATCTCCCGGCGAAGCGCGGCCTCAAGGCTGCGCAAACCGGAGTCACCGATCAGCGGCCCAGCAGCGCGGGTGCTTGCGTCGTAGGAGCGCAGTTTTTTCGCGGTATCGACAAAATTATTGTACTCGGTGACGAGTTTGGTGATCTTGTCTTTGGCACCGGCTGCGTCGTAGGTCACGGTCATCTCGACCGCGGTCGCCGATTCCTTCAGCAGCGTGATGGTGACGCCATCAATGATGCCGGTGAGCGTATTCGTCGAACTGGTGATCGGGATACCGTCAATGACTGCGCTGGCATCCTCGGCCGCGACCAGTTGTGTGAGGTCGTTGGCGAACTGATTGATGTTCCCGGTTCCTGAGACCGTAATCACGTTGGCAAGGCCTGTTTTGTCGGGCGCGGCGTTGATCAGGTCCCGCAGCTCGGCCAGCGTCTTGCTCTGGGTGTCCGCAATCGTGAAAGACACGCCGTTCTGGGTGAAAGTCAGCGACCCTGGACCGTTGCTCGGCACATAACTTTCGCCCTGCGCGTACTCCGGCGAGGCGAGTTTCTGCGCTACCGCCAGGTTGGACACGGTAACGGAGTGGCTGCCGAGTGCGGC
>RGWK01000136.1 GCA_010029775.1 Gammaproteobacteria bacterium | reverse complement strand
ATGCGCTCCCAGTCCTCATCGAGGTCGATTCCGGCGATGTCCTGTCGCGGGATCATGATGTCGTTCACGGTCACACGTTCGAGATCGAGGATGCCCATCAACATCTGCTGGTGGCTGCGAGGGATCATGACGCCGGACTCGGCCACAACCGTGCGCAGCTCCTCACGTGACAACGTGGTTTGCTGGGTATGCCGATCGACATTCAGGCCGACGAGGCGCAGCGCTGCATTGGTGATCCAGCTGATGACGTACACGAAGGGTCGCATCAGCCACTGCAGGGCGATGTACGCATACGAGGAGAGCAGGGCGAGCGGCCTCGGGTTCAGTGCGCCGTAGGTCTTGGGGCCCACTTCACAGAAGATCAGCATCACGAGCGTGAGCACGCCGGCGCCCACGGCGACCCACTCTTCGCCCGCCGTGCGCAGCACGATAATGGCGACCAGGGTCGCCGCCAGATTGTTGGCGAGGTTGTTACCGAGCAGGATCAGGCCGATCAGGCGATCAGGCCGGGCGAGCAGTTTCTCGGCCAGTTGCGCGCCGCGATGGCCCTTGTTGGCGAGAGTTCGCAGCTGATAGCGGTTGATGCTCATCAGCGCCGTCTCCGTGCCGGAGAAGAACGCCGAGAACAGCATGCAAACGCCAAGCAGGGTGAACAGCCACGGGAGCGAGGGATCACTCACGGCTATAATCATCCGATGTTCGAAAACCTGAGTCAAAGACTCGCCAAGACCGTCCAGAACCTGCAGGGCAAGGGGCGCATCAGCGAGGACAACATCGCCGAGACCCTGCGTGAGGTCCGAATGGCCTTGCTCGAGGCCGATGTGGCCTTGCCGGTCATCAAGAGTTTCATCGATGCCGTCAAGCTCAAGGCTCAGGGCGCCGAAGTCGCCACCAGTCTCACGCCGGGTCAGGTCTTCGTGTCTATCCTGCACCGTGAGCTCGTCGAGCTCATGGGCGGGGCGCGCGAGGGTTTCGAGCTTCGAGCCCAGCCCCCGTTCGTCGTGGTGCTGGCTGGCCTTCAAGGTGCCGGCAAGACCACCACCGCTGGAAAACTCGCTCGCTGGCTGATCGAGAGCCGCAAGAAGCGCGTGCTGCTCGTCAGCACCGATGTGCGCCGCCCCGCGGCGATCCTGCAGCTGCAACGGCTGGCCGAACAGGTGGGGGCGTCATTCCATCCGGCCGACGCCGCAGGCGATCCGGTTGCGATCGCGCAGGCGGCGCTCGAGGCGGCGCGACTCGGCGTATTCGATGCACTGATCGTCGACACGGCGGGTCGCTTGCACGTGGATACGGAGTTGATGGACGAGGTGTGCGCGATCGATCGGGCGATCGGTGCGCACGAGCGACTGTTTGTGGTCGATGCCATGGCTGGCCAGGATGCACTGAATTCCGCCAAGGCCTTCTCCGGTGCGCTTGATCTCACTGGCATCGTGCTCACGAAGGCGGATGGCGATGCGCGGGGCGGTGCGGCGCTGTCGGTGCGACAGGTCACGGGCAAGCCCATCGTCTTCGTTGGCGTTGGCGAGAAACTCGATGCGCTGCAGCCCTTCGATCCCGAGCGCATGGCCGGGCGGATCCTCGGCATGGGCGATGTTGTGGCCCTCGTCGAGCAGGTTCAGGGCAAGGTCGATGCGGCCGAGGCCGAGCGGCTGGCGCGCAAGGTCGTGGGCGGGGGGCGTTTCGATTTCTACGATCTGAAGGGCCAGCTCGAACAGCTGCAGGGCATGGGAGGGCTAGATGCGCTGATGGACAAGCTGCCGGCTCAGCTTGCCCGCGGCGCCATGCCGGCTGCGGTGGGTGATGCTCAGGTACGCCGTCAGATCGCCATCATCAATTCGATGACCCATCAGGAGCGGCGCAAACCCGACCTGATCGATGGCTCGCGGCGTCGGCGCATCGCCGCCGGCTCCGGTACCCAGGTGCAGGACGTCAACCGCTTGCTCAAGCAGTTCGCAGACATGCAGCGAATGATGAAGAGCATGAAGGGCGGCAAGCTGAAGCGCCTGCTTGGCAGCCTGAAGGGTGGCGGTCTGCCGCCGGGTTTCCCGCGCCCCTGAGGGTGTCGTGGGCCTTCCATCAAGTCCCTGATTTCTGTAGACTCCGCGCTCTTTTTCGGCCCCCCGGCCCGGTGCCAGGGGCGCGATGACCTTAGACCGAGAGCGTGTTGACCTATGGTGACGATTCGACTGACCCGGCGCGGTGCCAAAAATTCGCCTTTCTACCACGTCGTGGTAACTGACAGTCGCAAGCGTCAGGGCGGTTTGAGCCTCGAAAACGTGGGCTTTTTCAACCCTGTGGCGCGCAAGAGCGAGCCGAAGCTGAAGCTTGACCTCGCGCGCATCGACTACTGGCTGAGCAAGGGCGCCAAGCAGTCTGACCGCGTTAAGACGCTGGTCAGCGACTATCGCAAGCAGGCGACCCAGGCGGCTGCCTGAGTCGCGCTGACACCCGCCGCGCATGACTGCGGAGTGGGTGGAACTCGGTCGCCTCGGGCGACCGAAGGGCTTGAAAGGCTGGCAGCACCTGGAGTCCTGGACTGACCCCCCGCAGGCCCTGTTCGATTACGTCGGCTGGCATCTGGCGGGCCCGGCGGGGCGGATACCGGCTCAATGCGCCGAGGCCCGGGTGAGTGGCCAGGGCCTCGAGGCCCGGTTGGAAGGAGTGACGACCCGCGAGGCTGCCGAGCAGCACGTGGGTCTGAAGATCGAGGTGCCGCGGGCGGCGTTGCCGCCGGCGGCCGAGGGAGAGCACTACCGCATCGACCTGATTGGTTACGCGGTACGCAACCTCGAAGGCGTGGAGTTGGGGGTGCTCGAGCGGTTCGAGGACTTCCCGGCGAATGCGGTGATGGTGGTGCGCGGCGATCGCGAACGCTGGTTGCCTGTGACTCGCCAACACTTGCGGCAGATCGACGCTGACGCGCGCTGCGTCACGGTCGACTGGCCGGCGGATTTTTGAGGACTGGTGCGGTGCGAATCGCGCTGGTGACACTGTTTCCCGAACTCGTTCGGTCAGCAGTGGCGCATGGGGTGTTGGGTCGTGCCTTGCAGCGCGGTCTCGCCTCGGTGGAGTGTGTGGACCCTCGCCAGTGGGCGACGGATGCGCACCGCACCGTCGACGATCGACCCTACGGGGGCGGTCCGGGCATGGTGGGAACACCGGGGCCCTGGGCGGCGGCGATTGATTCGGTGGCGACCGCGGGGTTGCCGCGGATTCACCTCTCGGCGCAGGGCGAGAAGTTTGATCAGGCCATGGCGCGACAGTTCGCAGCCGGGCCGGGGTTGGTGCTGGTGGCGAGCCGCTATGAGGGGCTCGACCAGGCGGTGGTGCGGTTGCTCCCGGGGGCGCTTGGCGATGAGCGTTCCAGCGAGGAGGAGTCCTTCACCGCCGGTCGGCTCGATTGGCCGCATTACACGCGGCCGGTGGAGTGGGAAGGACGGAAGGTGCCGACGGTGCTGCAGGGTGGAAACCATGCACTGATCCGTCGGTGGCGGTTGAAGCAGTCGATCGGGCGCACCTGGTTGCGTCGGCCCGAACTGTTGCAGTCGTCGGGTTCAGGTCGCGCGTTGTCTGCCGAGGACAATGCGCTGTTGCAGGAATATCTCGCCGAGCGAGAGGTGGAAGACAATGGCTAACGTGATTGCCGAAATGGAAAAGCGCCGTGCTACGCGCGTACTGCCGGATTTCAAGCCGGGCGACACCGTGATCGTCAACGTCAAGGTGGTCGAAGGTGACCGCGAGCGCGTGCAGGCCTACGAGGGCGTGGTGATCGCTAAGAGCAACCGCGGCTTCAACTCATCGTTCACCGTGCGCAAGATTTCGCATGGCGAGGGCGTGGAGCGGACTTTCCAGTCGCACAGCCCGACCATCGCCGATGTCAGCATCAAGCGTCGGGGCAACGTGCGTCGCGCCAAGCTGTATTACCTGCGCGACCTGTCGGGCAAGGCTGCCCGCATCGAAGAAAAGGTCTGACCGCCGCGTCATCCGCTGCAGACGCCATGCGAGGCGCTTCGTCTCGCATGGCGTCCTGTTCTGCCCGTTGCTAGACTTTGCCATCATCCCCGCTGCGGGATGTCTCGTGCCGGACAAGGAAGCACATGGGTCGGTTTCTCACCGCGATCGCGGTTTCATTGACATTCATCGGTTCGTCTGCCGTAGCACTCGCCGCGGCGCCTGATCTCTCGTCGCTGCGTTTGCCGGCCGGGGCCAAGATCGAAGTCTGGGTCGATGGGGTGGCGAACGCGCGCTCAATGACCCGCTCGGCGCGCGGCACCGTGTTTGTCGGTACGCGCACGGGAGGAGGTCGCGTTTATGCCGTGCGCACTCGTCCCGACGGATCACGCGAGGTGCTGACGATCGCTTCTGGGCTGAACACGCCGAACGGCGTGGCGTATCGCCAAGGGTCGCTGTACGTCGCCGAAATCGATCGCATCCTTCGTTACGACGATATCGACAACCGCCTGCAAACGCCGCCGGCGCCCGTAATCGTGACCACCTTGCCTGCCGAGCGTCACCACGGCTGGCGATACATGGCGTTCGGGCCAGACGACAAGCTCTACGTGGCAATCGGTGCGCCCTGCAATGTCTGCGATCGGGACAAGGAAGGGTACGCGACCATCGTACGCATGAATGCGGATGGCTCCGGGCGTGAGGTCGTCGCCCGCGGCGTGCGCAACTCGGTCGGCTTCACTTGGCACCCGCGGACGCGCGAACTGTGGTTCACCGACAACGGGCGCGACATGCTGGGCGATGACGTTCCGCCATGCGAACTGAACCGCCTCTCGAAGCCTGGCGAGCATTTCGGCTTTCCGTTTTGTCATGGCGCCGACGTGCGCGATCCGCAGTTCGGCCAACTGGGTCGATGCGAGACGATCACTCGTCCAGTGCAATCTTTGGGCGCCCACGTGGCGCCGCTCGGCGTACTTTTTGATCGCCGTGGTGACGTCATCATCGCCGAGCACGGCTCCTGGAACCGCAGCGAAAAATCCGGCTATCGGCTGACGCGGGTTCGCATGCAGGGCGATCGCGCCGTTGCGTACGAGGAGTTCGTGGGCGGCTGGCTGACGGCCGATGGCAAGATTGTCGGTCGGCCTGTCGATCTGCTATCGCTGCCTGATGGCTCCATGCTGGTGTCGGACGATTTGGCGGGCGTGATTTACCGTATTTCCTTCAACCGTGGCGGTTAACCGAGGTTCATCTCGATGCGCAAGTTTTTCGGTTTCGTGTTCAAGGGGCTCGACGGTCTGCGCAAGGTACTGCACCTGCTGCTGCTGCTCGTGATATTCGGGTTCGTGGTCGGCGCTATGAGTGGTTCGATTCCGAAGCTGCCGCAGGATGCCGCGCTCGTGATCCAGCCCGAGGGTGAGATTGTCGAGCAACCGACCGGTGATCCGCACGACGCTGCGCGATATCACCGACGCCATTGAGGCCGCCCGCGATGACAAGCGCATCAAGACACTCGTGCTGGACTTCGACGCCATGACGGGTGCCGGTCAGCCGACGCTCGATGAGTTTGCCCGCGCGGTCAGCAATTTTCGCAAGTCGGGCAAGAAGGTGGTGGCCTACGCGACAGGCTACTCCCGCGACAGTTATTACGTGGCGGCCCACGCTGACGAGATCTATCTTGACCCGATGGGCGCGGTGATCCTCGAGGGTTACGAGCGCTATCGAAACTACTACAAGTCGGCGCTCGACAAGCTCGGGATCGACGTCAATGTATTCCGCGTCGGGACCTACAAGAGTGCGGTAGAGCCTTATATTCGTGATGACATGTCGAGCGAGGACCGCGAGGCCAGTCAGGCTTTCGTCAACTCGCTGTGGGACACGTACCTGACGGCCGTGGGCAAGGCGCGAGGCATGGAGCCTTCGTCCTTGCGCACCTATGTCGATACGCTCACTCCGGTCGTCAAGACGGCCAAGGGCGATACCGCCAAAGTCGCCCTCGACGCCAAGCTGGTCACCGCCTTGAAGACTCCGCTCGAGGTCGAAAAACGCATTGAG
>RGWK01000135.1 GCA_010029775.1 Gammaproteobacteria bacterium | reverse complement strand
GGGCACTTCGGTCGGGGCGCCTACATTCTCGATGCGCGAGACCTTGTCATCCGTGAACCACACCGTCAGGCGCTGTCGTTCCGGGGCTTTGAGGCGGCTCGACTGCAGCGAGTAGAGGTAATCCCAGCGATCGCGATCAAAGGCATCGGGCAGCATCGGGGTGCCGAGCAGAAAGCGCACCTGCGCGCGCGTCATGCCTTCTTTGACCTGCACCACCTGCCGCGCATCAAGGTAGTTACCCTGCTGCACGTTCATGCGGTACACGCAGCCGCTTGCGCCTAGGCCAAGCAGGGCGAGGCCGAGGGCCAGAGCGAGGTTTCGGGTGCGGGCGGGATGGACCATAATCGGCATTCTACCCGAAAGAGCCCATTGAAAATGGGAAGGCCAAAGTGGAAGGCAATGACCTGCGCAAAGCCGGGCTGAAGGTCACGCTGCCGCGCGTGAAGATTCTCGACATCCTCGAGAAAAGCGGTACGCGGCATCTGTCGGCCGAAGACATTTACCGGCGCCTCGTCGACCTGAAAGAAGACATCGGGCTGGCGACGGTGTATCGGGTGCTCACGCAGTTCGAGGCGGCGGGGCTCGTCTCGCGGCATCACTTTGCCGATGGCATGGCGGTGTTCGAGCTCAGTGCCGGCGCGCATCACGATCACATCCTGTGTCTTGATTGCGGGCGCGTCGAGGAGTTCGTGGATGCCGGCATCGAGGAGCGGCAGACGGCCGTGGCCGAGCGGCACGGTTTTGCGATCAGCGAGCACGCCCTCGTGATTTACGGGCACTGCCGGAAGGCGCAGTGTCCGCATCGCTCGGCGCCGCCGCAGGAGTAGCCCCACGAGTCGATCCTGCCGCGGGCGCTCGCCGACCGGCGGCGAGCATTTCGGCGGCATGTTCACGTGCCTTGTCGGTGATGGCGAGGCCCCCCAGCATGCGGGCGATTTCCTCCGTGCGGGCAGCGCCTTCGAGGGCCGTGATCTGCGTGCGCGTGGTGTGGCCGTCGGTGAGTTTGGCCACGCGCAGGTGACGATCGCCGAGCGCGGCAACCTGCGGCAGGTGCGTGACGCAGAGCACTTGGGCGCGCGCGCCGAGGGCTGCGAGTTCACGACCGACGATCTCGGCGACGGCGCCGCCGACACCCGAATCGACCTCATCGAACACCATGCACACACTCTGGGCAGACTCGTTGCCCCGGATCAGTGCCACCTGCACCGCGAGCGACAGACGCGAGAGTTCGCCGCCCGAGGCCACTTTGCCGAGCGGGCGAGGGGGCTGCCCGGCATTCGCCGAGACCTGAAATTCCACCTCCTCGAGGCCCTGCGCGGATGAACTGCTCGCCTCGAGGGGCTGCAAGGCGACCGTGAACCGGCCGCCCGCCATGCCAAGTGTCTGCATGCGGGCGGAGATATCTGAGGCGAGCTTTGCGGCCGCGACCCGGCGCCGCTCGGACAGGCTGCCCGCCGCCTTCCGCCACGCTGCTGTGGCTTCGGCAAGCGCAGCCTGCAAGGCCGCGAGGTTCGCATCGAGCTGTTCGAGGCGCTGCCACTCGGCCTGCAGTTCGAGCGCCTTGTCGGGCAACTGCTCCGCGGGCACTCGGTGCTTGCGTGCCAGAGACTCGATGCTTGCCAGGCGCTGCTCGAGCTCGGCCTGACGGACAGGGTCGGCCTCGAGGTTATCGAGGTAGCGCGTGAGTTCTTGCGCCGCATCGCTAAGACTGATGAGTGCCGAGTCGAGCGCAGGCTGCAGCGCGGCGAGTTTCGGGTCGAGCTGGCCGGCCGTGCGCAGCAGGCCGAGCGCGCGCGAGGCGAGCGCATGCGCGTTGGCGTCTTCGGCGTCATAGAGCAGATCGAGTGCGCCGCGTGCGCCCTCTGCCAGGCGCCCGCTGTTGGCGAGGCGGGTGCGCTCTTCGGTGAGCGTGGCAAGTTCGCCGCTTTTCAGGGCGAGCGCTTCGAGCTCCTGCACTTGGCGCTTGAGAAGATCGAGCCGATCGTCCCGCTCGCGGGCGGCCGCCTCGAGAGCGACGAGCGCAGCCGAACGCTCGAGCCGCAGCCGATGCAGCCGCGCCACTTCCGCAGCCTCCGCTTCGGCGCCTGCGTAGCGATCGAGCAGTTCACGCTGCGCCGCCGGGCGAACCAGCGATTGAAACTCGTGCTGACCGTGGATCTCGGCGAGCCACTCGCCGACCTCGCGCAACACCTGCACCGGCACGGCCTGGCCATTGAGGTAGGCGCGCGATTTGCCCTCACGGGTGATGACGCGCCGCACCAGCAACTCGTCACTGATCTCGATGCTTTGCTCTTCGAGCAGCGCGCGCAGCCCTGCGCTCGCCTGCCCGAGATCGAAGGTCGCCGTCACCTCGGCTCGGGCCGCATCGTGCCGAATCACCTCGCTGCCTGCACGGGCGCCGACTGCAAGCTGCAACGCATCGACGAGGATGGACTTGCCGGCACCCGTTTCGCCCGTGAGCACGCAGAGCCCTCGGCCAAGCTCGAGCTCGACGGCATCGATGATGGCGAAATCGCGGATGTGCAGGTGCGTGAGCATGCGAGGTGGGCTCAGTGCTGCACATCGAAGCTGCGCCGGCCCCAGTTGAGCTTGCTGCGCAGCAGTCGGTAGTAGTCGTAGCCCGAGGGGTGCAGCAGCGTGATGCGCTGCGGCGCGGCGGTCACGGTGAGCCGATCGCCGGGCGTCAGCCGCCCGAGGGGCCGACCATCGCAGGCGACCTCGGCATCGGAGTCGGGGCGGTCGGTCAGGCGCATTTCGATCACCGAACGGGCCGCCACCACGATGGGTCGATCGGAGAGGGTGTGCGGGCAGATCGGCGCGACCACGAGCACATCGAGATCGGGTTCGACGATCGGGCCGCCGCAGGAGAGGGCGTAGGCGGTGGAGCCTGTGGCCGTGGCCACGACCAGGCCATCGCCGCCGTGGGTGTTCACGAAGCGCTGGTTGATCCAGGTCTCGTAATCGATGAGGTGGCCGCTCTGGTGGGTCTGCATGACGACGTCGTTGAGGGCGAGGCCGCGCGCGACATGGCCGGATGCAGTGATGAGCTCGGCGGAGAGCAACGGGCGCTCATCGCGGCTGCATTGCCCGGCGAGGGCGGCATCGACCGAGGCCAGCATGTCTTCGGGCATCACATCGGTGAGGAACCCCAGTCGGCCACGGTTTACGCCGAGAAGCGGTGTACCCCGCGGGGCAACGAGACCTGCGCCGTAGAGCAGGGTGCCATCACCGCCAATAGCTACCATCAGATCGACCGCAGCGAGCTCGGCCTCGGGCACAAAGCGGGCGCGCAGACCGGGCAGACGCTCGGCCTCATCTTCGAGAGCAAGCACCGTGACGCCGCGGGCAGCGAGGTGATCGGCGAGTTGGCTGGCGCTCTCGGCGACCCGCGCATCGGCAAAACGGGTGACGAGGGCACAAAGGCGGATGTGGCTCATGGGGCACCGGGTGAAACCAAGCGTGTTTTTATCATGACAACGTGACGGAACCAACGCGAAAAACGCGTTGCTTGACGCAGTTCGGTGGCTGTCGGTAGCGTGTAGGCACCATGGCGCAGGATTACGATGTTCTGAACGAGCGTGCGCAGCAACTGCTGCGAATTCTCGTTGAAAGTTACATCCGCGACGGCCAACCGGTGGGCTCGCGCACCCTGTCGCGCGATTCGGGTCTGAGCCTCTCTTCGGCGACCATCCGCAACGTGATGGCCGATCTCGAGGAGCTTGGATTTGTGGTCTCGCCGCACACCTCGGCGGGTCGGGTGCCGACCGATCGGGGCTATCGCTTTTTCGTCGACACCTTGCTGCGCACGCGACCGCTCGAGCAGGTGGCGGCCGAGGAGCTGCGCCGCCATATCGATGCCACCCACGGCGCCGATGCCAAGACTCTGGTGGCTAGCGCCTCGCAGATGCTCTCCAACGTCACGCGGCTCGCCGGCGTGGTGACCGTGCCCCGGCCCCAGGTCGCTTCGATCACGCAGATCGAGTTCGTGCCGCTCTCCGAGAATCGGGTGCTCGTGGTGCTGGTCTTCAACGATCGCGAGGTGCAGAACCGGATCATCCAGCTCTCTCGCCACCACTCGGCCGAGGAGTTGCGTCGGGCGGCTCATTTTCTCAACGAACTGCTGGTGGGCAGCACGCCGGAGGCCGCACGGGCCGAGATCCTGCGTCAGTTGCAGGAAGCTCGCGAGCACATGAATTCGTTGATGATCGATGCCATCACCGTGGCACAGCAGGTGTTCGAGCAGGGGGCGGCTCCGGCGCCGAACCTCGATTACATCGTGGCGGGCGAGACCAACCTGATGGGGGCCGCCCAACTCACTTCGGTTGAGAAACTCAAGCGCCTCTTCGAGGCCTTTAACGAGAAGCGGGACTTCCTGCACCTGCTCGATCAGAGTCTGCACGCCGAGGGGGTGCAGATCTTCATCGGCCAGGAGTCGGGCTACCAGATCCTCGATGACTGCAGCGTCGTCACCGCCCCCTACAGTGGCGATGAGGGCGTAATGGGGGTGATCGGCGTGATCGGCCCCACCCGTATGGCCTACGAGCGGGTGATCCCCATCGTCGACATGACGGCCCGTCTATTGGGGTCGGCCTTGAATTCCCGTCGATAGTCCCCATTTCGTCGGGATGACCGACCAAGCCACCCCACCTAACCCTCCCGAAGAGACCCCGAGCCCGGCCGATTTACAGGCCCAGTTGGCCGATGCCGAGGCTCGCGCCGCGGCGAGCCGTGACCAGCACTTGCGTGCGGTGGCCGAGCTCGACAACGTCCGCAAGCGCGCCCAGCGCGACGTGGAAAACGCCCATCGCTACGCGCTTGAGAAGTTCGCTGCGGACTTGCTGCCCGTGAAGGACAGCTTGGATTTGGCCATCGAGAATTCCGCTCGCGCCGATACGGCGGCCCTCATCGAGGGTCAGGCGGCCACCCAGCGCCTGCTCGTCAAGGCGCTCGAGCGTGCGGGCATCGTTGAACTCAATCCTCAGGGCGAACCCTTCGATGCCAACCTCCACGAGGCGATGGCGGCCCAGCCCTCGGCCACAGCTGAGCCGAACTCGGTAATCGCCGTGGTGCAGCGGGGTTACAGCCTGAATGGTCGGCTGCTGCGTGCCGCGCGGGTCATCATCGCGCGGGCGTCCGAGTGAGCGGCGCCCCGGGCGCTTGAAACACACCCACCGCATCCCCATTTCCCAGCACTAACACAGACTTGTGCGGCGCTCGTGCCGCGACGGAGAACCCATCATGGCCAAAGTCATCGGCATCGATCTCGGCACCACCAACTCCTGCGTCGCCATCATGGATGGCGGCAAGCCGCGGGTCATCGAGAACAGCGAGGGCGATCGCACCACCCCGTCCATCATCGCCTTCACCAAGGATGACGAAGTGCTGGTCGGCCAGTCGGCCAAGCGCCAGGCCGTCACCAATCCGAACAACACGCTGTACGCGGTCAAGCGACTGATTGGCCGTCGCTTCGATGAGAAGATCGTGCAAAAGGACATCGACATGGTGCCCTACAAGATCGTCAAGGCTGACAACGGCGACGCTTGGATCGAGGCTCAGGGCAAGAAGATGGCCCCGCCCGAAATCTCAGCCCGCGTGCTGATGAAGATGAAAAAGACCGCTGAGGATTTCCTCGGCGAAGAGGTCACCGAGGCCGTGGTCACGGTGCCTGCGTACTTCAACGATTCGCAGCGTCAGGCCACCAAGGACGCCGGTCGCATCGCGGGACTCAACGTCAAGCGCATCATCAACGAGCCCACGGCGGCGGCACTCGCCTATGGGCTCGACAAGGCGGGCGGCGATCGCAAGATCGCGGTGTATGACTTGGGTGGCGGCACCTTCGACGTGTCCATCATCGAGATTGCTCAGGTCGATGGCGAGCGCCAGTTCGAGGTGCTCTCGACCAACGGCGACACCTTCCTGGGTGGTGAGGACTTCGACCTGCGCGTGATCAACTTCCTGGCCGACGAGTTCCTCAAGGAGTCGGGCGTCGATGTGCGCAAGGATCCGCT
>RGWK01000134.1 GCA_010029775.1 Gammaproteobacteria bacterium | reverse complement strand
TTCCGCGCGTGGAAGGCTTCGGAGTACGACCAGAAGCCGACACCCATGACCATCTACACGATCAAACGTGACGGCAGCGGTCGCGTGCCGCGCACCTTTACACATGACATGAACTGGGCGCCCTATCCCACGCCCGACGGCCAGCACTTCCTGTTCGTGCGCGCCGAAACGCCGCGCAATTGGGAGGTGTACCTCGGTTACCTCGACGGCAAGACGCCACCGAAGCGCATCACGTTCGACGAAGGTTTCGACGGCTTCCCCGCCATCTCACCCGATGGCCGGAAGATGGTGTGGACGAGCTCGCGCAGCGCGGGCCCGGGAGCGGGCTTCATGTCCGGCCTGCAATTGCACGTCATGGACGTCACCAGTCTTAATCTCGGACCGCGCGGCAAGCGCCAGTAACGACCCAGTCACGACACGGAGACCCTTGCACTCATGGCCAAGAAGACCAGCAAACTCGATCGCCGATCCCTGCTCACCGGCGCTGCCGCCGCAAGTC
Organism: Gammaproteobacteria bacterium; assembly: GCA_010029775.1. Lineage (GTDB taxonomy): Bacteria > Pseudomonadota > Gammaproteobacteria > Steroidobacterales > Steroidobacteraceae > UBA964. The sequence continues at coordinate 5,534 of RGWK01000134.1, read as the reverse complement.
TCGCAGCCGCCGCAGGAACCCTGCAGAGCGATGTCGCCACCGCGCAGCCGGCAAACGCGGCCGCTGGCGCCACCGGCGGCAAGGTGTCGGTATCGCAGCGCGGCGTTTACGAGAAGGTGCCGCTGAAGCAAGACGTTATCAATGTCGCAGCGATCCAATCGCAGCTGTACTCGATCGACCTGCGCGATCGGGCTAACACGCTCAAACGCAATCTCAATCGAATTTTGCGACTCATCGATCTGGCGCAGAACTCGCCGGAGGAATGGGGTGGCGAACGTCGCTGGGGCTCGAAGGTCGATCTGATTGCGATGCACGAGTTCCCGGTCCAAGGCTTCCAACCGTGGAATCGCAAGGAGCTCAACCAAATCGCTTTCGAACTGCCAGGCCCGGAGTCCGAGGCCATTGGCGAGCGTGCCAAGCGCTATGGCTGCTACATCTCCTGGGGCTGCTACGCCAAAGAAAAAGACTGGCCTGATCACGTAATCAATATGTCGGTGCTCACGGGACCGGACGGCAAAATCGTCAGCAAGCAATGGAAGGCGCGCAATATCCTCGGCCTGTTCGGCGATGGCGCACTGATCGGCACGACCGTCTACGACGTGCTCGATCGCTATGTCGAGATGTATGGCTGGGACGCGGTCATGCCGGTAGCGCGCACCGACATCGGCAACATCGCCATCACCGCAGTCGGCGCTGAGCCGTTGCTGTACACCTGCCTCGGTCTGAAGGGCGCAGAAGTGCTGGTGCTGTCCGTCACCGGTGGCAGCAATGCGGAGTCCGCCATTGCCACCGCTCGCGCAGGTCGCTTGTACACGATGGGCGTCGGCAACGCCGTCTCACCGAACAATATCGGCTTCCCGGAAGGCTCGGGCACACGCGACGAAGGCACGGTGATCGTCGACCCGCGCGGCACGGTGCTCGCAAAAACCGACAATCATCACGAAGAGATCATCACGGCACGGATCCCGATTGCCGAGTATCGCCGCAGTCGCCGGGTGCAGGAGTTGCCGATGGCCATTCTGCTGCCCGTTCTTCAGCAGTATGATCCGGTGTTCCGCCCCAACGCCTTCCTTGAGAAATTGCCTGCGACCTACCAGGAAGCCGGCGAGCTCGTGCGCAAGCGCATGAACATGAAATAACGGAGCTTCGACACACGCCATGACCGATACGCCCATCGCTGCCGCACTCGCTGTCTTGCAAGCCAAAGTCGGGCAGCAAGTCCATCTCAGCGACTGGATGACCGTAACCCAGGATCGCATCAATGCGTTTGCCGATGCCACGCTTGATCGCCAATGGATACACGTCGATGTCGAACGTGCCCATCGTGAATCACCGTTTGGTGCACCGATCGCACACGGCTTCCTGACGCTGTCGTTGATGGTGCCCCTGCGCGGCCTCGTCGAGGCGGACACGCCGATCGCACCGGGCGTGCGCAACGTAGTGAACTACGGTCTCAACAAACTACGCTTCGCCAACCCAGTGCGGGTATTGCAGATCACCGAGCAATACACGGCGGAGATCGATGGCGAGACCAAGCCTGCGTGTATCGCCGAGAGTCTGATGCGACTCGTGTTCTGAAGATTGCGCATGAGTGCGGTGTTTCTCGACTTTTCGACGCTGAGCGTCGGCGACCTCGATGTCAGCGGTCTGCACGCCGCAGCGCCTGGCCTTCGCCTGCTGGAGATGACTGCGCAGAATGACGTCGCTGCCACCATTTCCGGCTGCGAGATCGTCATGCTGAACAAGTTGCAGTTGCCGCGCGAGGTGATCGCAGGCGCCCCGGCGCTCAAGCTCGTCGTACTCTCAGCCACCGGCACCAACAACGTCGATCTCGACGCCGCGCGCGACCATGGCGTCGCGGTATGCAATATCACCGACTACTGCACCGTCTCGGTGGTGCAGCACGTGCTCGGCGTGCTGTTGAGTCTCACGCAGCAACTGCCGCAGTACTCACGCGATGCCATCGACGGCACGTGGGCGCAAAGCCCGCACTTCACCAGTCTCGCGTACCCGATCCGCGAACTGCGCGGCCGCACCTTGGGTATCGTTGGCTACGGCGTGCTCGGCAGGCCGATGCATGCCGAACGGCTCTCGGCATGCAGGTCATCGTGGCGCAACGAGCCGCAGGCACAGAGACTGCGCCGGCCGAGGAGCGGGTACCGCTTGATGAGTTGCTCGCGCGTGCCGATGTCGTGTCGCTGCATTGTCCGCTGACACCGTCAACCACCGGCCTAATCGATGCGCGTCGTCTGCGTCTGATGAAACCCGATGCCATCCTCATCAACACGGCGCGTGGCGGACTCGTCGATGTCGCGGCACTGGCCGATGCGCTGCGTGCCGGGCAACTCGGCGGAGCCGCCATCGACGTGCTGCCACGCGAACCTCCCGTCGAGGGCTCGCCACTATTCGCGAGGGATCTGCCAAACCTGATCGTCACGCCGCATACGGCATGGGCAGCTCGCGAATCGCGACAGCGCGCGCTCGATCAAATGGCAGCCGACATCGCTGCTTGGCGGCGCGGCGAGCGCCTGCGCCGCGTCGTCTGAATATGACCGTCGTCCGCACATGATGTCTCGCCTTTACTTGGCCCGCCGCGGGCGTGCGGCCACGCTGCTTACTTGTGTGTTGCTGATCGGAGCACTGCTCTCAACGCCCTGCACTGCAGCCGTTGCAGACGCCGCGCCCACCGAACTCGTACCGGTGAGCGTAACGGGCATCGACAGCGTACGGCGTCGTGCCGGAGTGAACTGGTCTGTCTACGACGCGGTACTGGTCGCACCCGTGAAAGTGTCTTTCAGCGCGATGTGGGATCCGCGTGATTACGGACGCTTTGGCCTGCGACCGCGCGACGTCGAGCGGATTCGCAGCAAAGTGGCCGCGCTGGCCCAAGCGACTTTCGTCAAAGTTCTCGCCGAGGGTGGGTACCGCATCGTCGACCGCGTCGACGCCGGTGTGCTGCAGATCGAGCCGAATATCATTGATCTTTACGTCAACGCGCCCGACCTGCCGGATGAAAATCGTCACCAGAGCTATGTGCTGGAAGCCGGCGAGATGACACTCGCGCTCGATCTGCGTGACGCCGTGACGGGCACCCTGCTGGCCGAAGCGCGGGATCGGCAGCGCGGCATCGACCGGGGCCGCTTCACGGTAGCCAACAGCGTGACCAACCGAGCTGAGGCCGAACGGGTGCTGCGTCGCTGGGCCACACTCCTGCGCGACAGCCTGGACGCCGCCCGCCAGGGCCGCTGAGCACCTCCCACCGGACAGGCGCCTTTCGGCTAAAATGAGCGTCCCCTGCATCGGGGGCCTTTCTGTTGGTAAAACCCTGGATGAGCACCCTTTCGCAATGGCGGGCGGCGCTGTTGGCCTGCGCCGCACTGTTGATTCTTGCCGCCTGCTCCTCGCAGCCGGAAAGTAATGCCGCGCGCACGGGCGATCGACCGATGGGCCCGGGTGGCAATCGGGCTGCCAACGTGCTGACCGTGCGACCTGAACAGCGACCATTTGGTCCGACGCTCGAAGCCGTCGGCACGGCGCTGGCGCGCGAGTCGGTTGATGTGACCTCGAAATCTTCTAACACCATCACGGCCATCCGCTTCACCGAGGGGCAAAGGGTCGCGGCAGGCAGCGTCCTCGTCGAGCTAGACCGTGCGCAGACGGCCGCGGCACTCGCCGAGGCCAAGGCGACGTTGGCCGAGGCGCGCAACCAATTCAACCGGGGCCGTGATTTGTCGGTGACGCAGGCGCTGTCGAAAGCGCAGCTGGATCAACTGGAGACGGCGGTCAAGACGGCCGAGTCGCGGGTTGCCGCAGCCCAATCCCGTTTCGAGGACACGGTCATTCGTGCGCCCTTCGCCGGACGAGTGGGTCTGCGACGCGTCAGCCTCGGGGGCCTCGTCACGCCGGGCACCGTCATCACGACACTCGATGACGTCTCAGTGATCAAGTTGGAGTTCACGGTCCCGCAGTCATTCCTCGGCGAACTGTCGACCGGGCTGCCGGTGCAAGCCCGTGCCGAGGGACTCGGCGATCGAGTCTTCAACGGGAAAATCACGGCCATCGACTCGCGCATCGATCCGGTGTCCCGTTCGTTGACGGTGCGTGCCGAACTGCCCAACGCCGAAGGCGTGCTGCGCCCCGGATTATTTATGAGCGTGCGCCTTGCGGGCAAAACCGTGCCGACACTGATGCTGCCCGAGGAAGCGCTAGTACCCGAACAGGGCAAGGCGTACGTCTTCCTCGTCATCGACGGCAAGGCGCAGCGCCGCGAAGTGCGCACGGGTGGTCGCGAGCGCGGCTGGGTCGCCATCACACAAGGGCTGGCGGGCGGTGAGGACGTCATCGTCGAGGGCACCCAGCGCATCCGCGAGGGCGGCGCGGTCGCCGCCAAGGCACGCACGTGAACATTTCGGAGTTCTGCATCCGGCGACCGGTCTTTGCGACCGTGCTCAGTTTGATGCTGGTGATCTTCGGGCTGATCGCACTCGAGCGACTGCCACTGCGCGAATACCCTGACATCAACCGCCCGGTCGTCTCGATCAGCACCATCTACCGCGGTGCCTCCGCCAACGTGGTGGAAAACAAGGTCACGCAGGTGATCGAGGATCGCATTGCCGGCATCGAGGGCGTGCTCAAGCTCGAGTCCGACAGCGAAGACGAACGCTCCAACATTCGTATCGAATTCGACGTCGAGCGCGACATCGACGCGGCGGCCAATGACGTTCGTGACCGCATCTCGGGACGCACCACAGATTGCCAAGTCGGACTCCACCGCCGAGGCGGTGCTGTTTCTCAGCTTCAACTCCGACCTGATGACGCCGCTTGAGGTTACCGACTACGCCGAGCGCTACATCGTTGATCGACTCTCGACCATCCCCGGCGTGTCACGCGCTGCCCTCTCTGGCGCCAGACGGGCGGCGATGCGCATTTGGGTCGATCGGCAGGCGCTCGCGGCGCGACAGCTGACTGTCGGCGATATCGAAACGTCGCTGCGCCGTGAAAACGTACAGTTGCCTGCCGGACGACTCGAGTCCCAATCGCGGGAGTTTTCGCTGCGTACCGAAGTGGGTCTCGACTCCCCCGACGATTTCCGCAATCTCGTGATCGGGCGTGGCCCCGATGGTCACCTCGTGAGACTCGGCGAAGTGGCTGACGTCCAGCTTGCCGCCGAAACCGAGCGCACCATGATGCGCACCAACGGCCGGGCCGGTGTCGGTATCGGTGTCGAGGCGCAGTCGAAGGCCAACGTTCTCGATGTCGTGCGTGGCGTACGCGCCGAGGTCGCCAAGTTGCAAACCACGTTGCCGAAGGGTGCAAGCCTCGTCGTCAACGTCGACAACGGCATCGCCATCGAGGCGGCGCTGCGCGAAGTGCTGATCGCAGTGATCTTTGCATTTATCTCTGTGCTGCTCGTGATCTATGCCTTCCTCGGTACCCCGCGCACCACCGTCATCCCGGCGATCACGATTCCCGTATCGGTGATCGCGGCGTTCATGGCGCTGCAGGCGCTTGGTTATTCGCTCAACGTACTCACT
>RGWK01000133.1 GCA_010029775.1 Gammaproteobacteria bacterium | reverse complement strand
GGGGCGGAGGTGATCAAGATTGAGCCGCCCGGCGAGGGTGAGCCTGGGCGTCATATCGGTGTACGCGATGGCGAGCACACCGTGTTCTTTCGCAACACCCAGCGCGGAAAAAAGAGTGTCTGCCTTAACCTCAAGGACCCGACGCAGCGCGAGGCGCTGCTGCGCCTCTGCGACAGCGCGGACGTTTTCGTCGAGGCATTTCGTCCTGGCGTTGTGAAGCGCCTCGGGGTCGACTACGACACTCTCTCGGCCCGCAACCCACGGCTCGTCTACTGCTCGATCTCCGCCTTTGGTCAGACAGGACCGTACAGGGATCTGCCAGCCCACGATCTGTCCATCGAGTCTCTGGCGGGCGTGGTAAGCCTCAATCTTGGTAACGATGGCGAACCGGTGATGCCGCATGTGCCGGCAGCCGATATGGCGGCCTCGATGCTCGCGCTCAGTGGGGTGCTGATGGCGCTCTATCGACGTGAGAAGACCGGCCTTGGCGACTACCTCGACATCGCCATGTTCGACTCGATCCTCGCCTGGACACCCAACATCACCGGCCAGGTGTTCGCCAACAAGCGCCCCCCAGTCGTCAAGCACGAACGCAGTCTGGGCGGCTCAGCGTTCTACAACATCTACCGCACCGCCGATGGCAAACACGTGGTGCTTGGCGCCCAAGAAATCAAATTCGTCCGCAACCTGCTGCAGGCGCTCGGCCGTCTCGAATACGTCGAACTCTGCGAACGGGGCCCCGGCCCTCACCAGGCGCCACTGATCGCATTTCTGCGCGAGACGTTCGCGCTCCGGACTCGCGCCGAATGGATCGAGTGGTTCGCCGGCAAGGACATTGGTTTCGCAGCGGTGCACGACCTGCGCGAGGCCTTTGACGACCCGCAAGCCGAGGCGCGTGGGATGCGATTGCTCGATGGGGAGGCGCGCGAACACATCGGTATTCCGATCAAGTTCGCGCGCGAACCCGGCCATGCGAATCTCACCCTACCCGCCCTCGGCGAGCATAATGCCGCTTATGTCGGCAGCATGGACACGGCGCGCGACTGAACCGCCCTGTCGTACGCTGCACTCGTTCGATGGCACGCAGCACTCCGAGGAGCCCAGCATGGAGTTTCACTACAGCGATACCACCCGCGCCTTGCTCGATCGCTTGCTGCGGTTCATGGACCAGCACATCTACCCCAACGAGCGGGCGTTCCTGCAGGAGATTGCCGCGAATCGCGCCAGTGGCAACCCGTGGGTTCCCCTGCGCCTGATCGAGGAGCTCAAACGCGAAGCCCGCGGGCTTGGCCTGTGGAACCTGTTCCTGCCACGCAGCGAGCGCGCGCCGCAGGGCCTGTCCAATCTCGACTACGCGCCGCTATGCGAAGTCATGGGGCGCTCGGTGTTCGCGCCGGAAGTCTTCAACTGCTCTGCGCCCGACACGGGCAACATGGAAGTGCTTGAACGCTACGCGAGCCCTGCGCTGCAGGAGCGCTGGCTCGAGCCCCTGTTACGCGGGGAAATTCGCTCCGCGTTTCTCATGACCGAACCGGACGTCGCCTCCTCCGATGCCACCAACATCGCCTGCCGCATCGAACGCGACGGCGATCACTACCGTATTAACGGGCGAAAGTGGTGGAGTTCGGGCGCCGGCGACCCGCGCTGCGCGGTGTACATCGTGATGGGACGCAGCAACCCGGACAATGCACGTCACGCTCAGCAGTCGATGATCGTGGTACCTGCGTCTACGCCCGGCATTCACGTCGAACGGGCGCTGCCGGTGTTCGGCTACGATGATGCACCACACGGTCACATGGAAGTCAGCCTCAACGATGTGCGCGTGCCGGCCGATCATTTGCTGCTTGGCGAAGGCCGCGGCTTCGAGATCGCACAAGGCCGTCTTGGACCCGGCCGCATCCACCACTGCATGCGCTCGATCGGCATTGCCGAACGCGCGCTCGAGCTGATGTGCGCACGACTCGCCTCGCGCGTGGCTTTCGGCAAGCCGCTCGCCACGCAGGGCGTGTGGCGCGAACGAATCGCCGAATCACGACTGCTGATCGAGCAGGCCCGTCTGCTGACCTTGAAAACCGCGTGGATGATGGACACGGCCGGCAACAAGGTCGCGCGTAACGAGATTGCGATGATTAAGGTCGTGGCACCCCAGGTCTCCACGCGCATTCTCGATTGGGCGATCCAGGCACACGGCGGCGGCGGCGTCAGCGACGACTTTCCGCTCGCCTATGCCTACGCCGCACAGCGCACGCTGCGCCTGGCCGACGGCCCGGATGAAGTGCACCGTGATGCGATCGCCAAGAACGAGCTGTCGCGGCACCTGCCGCCGCGCACGAACTGATGCGCCGCACCCGCAAGCTGCAGCCTGCAGTGGCACTCGCCGCGGCGCTGCTCAGCAGTTTCGCGCTCACAGACGTTCTCGCGAAAACCGACAACGTCGCCTCGAAGCCAGCGCCACGAGCGCCCAACATCGTGCTGATCGTCGCCGACGACTGGGGCTTTACGGACGTCGGCGCATACGGCGGCGAGATCGCTACGCCGACGCTCGATGCACTCGCCGCAACGGGAACACGCTTCGCGAACTTTCACGTCTCCGCCGAGTGCTCGCCCACGCGCGCCATGCTGCTCACCGGACTCAACAGTCACTTGACGGGCGTCGGGGCGATGCGCGAGACCGTACCCGCAAGCCATTTGGGAAAACCGGGCTACCTGACGGTGCTCAAACCCGAGGTGGTCACAGTGAGTTCGCGCCTGCAGCGTGCGGGTTATCGAACCTACGCCGTAGGTAAATGGCATGTCGGCAAAGCGCCGCACAACCTGCCGCCGGCGCGAGGATTCGATCGCTCGCTGGTGCAAGCCGACAGCGGCTCTGACAACTGGGAGACCGCGCAACGCTACCTCGCCTTGACCGATAAGGTGTACTGGTTCGAGGACGGTCGCGAAGCTCGCATGCCGGAGGAGTTCTATTCCTCAAAGTTCTACGTCGACAAGGCTCTCGATTACCTGCGCCAGGATCAGCAGAGTGACAAACCGTTTTTCCTTTACCTCGCCTTCCAGGCCAACCATATTCCACTGCAGGCGCCGCGCGAATTCATCGAGCGCTACCGCGGACGGTACGATGGCGGCTGGACAAAAGTGCGCGAAGCGCGCCATCAACGCGCCATCGAACTCGGCTTGATTCCGCCCGAGGCGCGTCTGGCCGAATGGCCAAACCTCGAGGAATGGACGACGCTCGACGCCGATCGACGTGCCTACGACGCGCGGCGCATGGAGGTCTACGCGGGCATGGCCACGGCGATGGACCATCATCTCGGTCGACTCATCGCCCACCTTCGTCGATCGGGCGAGTACGCCAATACGGTGTTCGTATTCCTGTCGGACAACGGCGCCGAAGCCTCCGATCCCTATGAATTCGCGCTCGGCCGACTGTGGCTGATGACCGAGTACACCAACAAGATTGAGCAACTCGGCGCCAAGGGGGCCTACACGAGTATCGGTCCGAACTGGGCGAGCGCCGCCGCTGCACCGCTCGCCACCCACAAGTTTTACGCCGGTGAAGGCGGGCTGCGCGTGCCGCTCATCATCAGCAACGTGGGCGGAGCGAGCGCCGGTGCCGTGTACCGCGGTTTTGCGCATGTCACCGACATCACGCCAACGCTTCTGGATCTGGCGGGCCTCTCGGCCGCGGAACCGCTGACCGGACACAGCTTGCTGCCCGTACTGCAGGGCTCGGCTGAGAAGCATCGGCCGCCCAACGAAGCGCTCGGCTACGAGCTCGCGGGAAACGCCGCACTTTTCAAAGGCGATCTTAAGCTCGTACGTAACCTGCCGCCCGTCGGTGATGGCCGATGGCGCCTGCACGACATCGCGCGTGATCCAGGTGAGACGGTGGATCTTCGCGCCTCTCGACCGGCGGAGTTCGAAGCGATGATGCAGGATTACGCACAATTTGAGCGCGACAACGGCGTGTTGCCCATGCCGGCCGATTACGATCCGCGCCAGCAGGTGCTGCGCAACGCGTTGCGGAACGTAATCCTCCCTGCTGCCCTGCCCCCGCTGCTTGCGGCGGTGCTGCTGCTGGGTGGCTGGTTTGTGTTCCGCCGTCGGCGCCGTCGCGTGAAGCCGCTGTGACCTTGTTCGTGCCCGACCGCCCTCGCATACTGCAGTTATGAATGAGATCGAAGAATTCCGTCGCGAGACCCGCCAGTGGCTCGAAACCCATTGCCCCGCCTCGATGCGCACGCCCATGTCCGAGCGCGAAGTGGTCTGGGGCGGTCGAAACGGCAGTTTCCCTTCAGCCGACGCCGAGCAGTGGCTACGTGTGATGGCCGAGCGCGGCTGGACGGCACCCAGCTGGCCCACTCAATACGGCGGCGGGGGACTGAGCGCGCAGCAGAGCAGCGTATTGCAAGAGGAGTTGCGACGTCTCAAGGCGAGGCCGCCGCTCTACTCTTTCGGCTTGTGGATGTTTGGCCCGGTGCTGCTCGAGTTTGGCGACGAGCAGCAAAAGCAGCGTTTCCTGCCACCCATCGTGCGCGGCGAGATCCGCTGGTGCCAGGGCTATTCCGAGCCGGGGGCCGGCTCCGATCTGGCCTCGCTCGCCACGCGTTGCGAAGACCGCGGCGATCACTTCCTGATCAACGGCCAGAAAATCTGGACGAGTTACGCCAACCTCGCCGACTGGATGTTCTGCCTGGTTCGCACTGATACGGGCAAGAAACACGGTGGCATCTCCTTCATCGTCTTCGACATGCGTACGGCGGGCGTCGAAACGCGGCCCATTCGCCTGATCTCCGGCGAGTCGCCGTTCTGCGAAACCTTCCTGACAGATGTTCGCGTCCCCAAGGACCAGCTGATCGGGCCGCTGAACGTTCAAGGTCGCCGCAGCCTCGCTCAATCAGCAACGCTGCGAACTGCTCATCGAGTGCCTCGGCCACGACGGGCTCGGTTGGGAGGGCGACGGTTTTGTGGCCGACGGCCTGCGGGCCACGCGTCATTGGCTGCGCTCCAAGGGCAACTCCATCGAAGGTGGCACCACCGAGATCAATCTCAACGTCATCGCCAAGCGGGCCCTGGGCCTGCCCGATGCGACCTGAGGCGCTCTGTCAGCCATGTCAATGAATTCAGACCAGCAAATGCTCGAAGAGAGCGCGCGGCAATTCTTCGCTGAGCGATCACCACCTGCCGCCGTGCGCAGCAATCGTGCCGCGGAACGATCGTTCGATCCCGATCTGTGGCAGCAGATCGCCGAGCTCGGCTTTACCGGTGCACTGATCCCCGAACAGTACGGCGGCTCGGGGATCGGTTATCGCGGCCTCGGTGTCGTCCTCGAGGCTGCAGGACGGTCACTGGCGGCATCGCCGCTGCTGCAAAGCGGCTTCATCGGCGCAGCGGCCGTGTTGCGTCATGGCAGCCCTGCCCAGCAGGCGAGCGTGCTGCCGCGTATCGCGGCGGGCGAACTCACGTTGGCCTTGGCCGTGGACGAACTGCCACACCACCACCCCGAAGACACACGCGTGCGGGCCCGACGCGTAGCAGATAGTTGGGTTCTCGATGGATGCAAGCGACTGGTCGCCGACGGCGACAGCGCCACCCTGCTGCTGACGCTGGCACGGCTCGACACGGCCGAATCCGGCGCGGGCCGCTTACACTGGTTTCTCGTCCCTGCCGCTACGGCGGGCGTAACCCGCCGACGCCTGCACACCGTCGACGGCGAAGGTTTCGCGGACATCGAGTTCGCCGCAGTGCAACTCGATGGTGATGCGGTCTTGGGCAATGCCTCGGCAGGCGAAACGGCCACAAACGAGTGGCAGGATGTCCTCGATGTCGCGCGCATCGGCATAGCCAGTAGCATGCAAGGCGCTGCGGAGGCTGCACTCGCACTGACGCTCGATCATTTGAAGACGCGCAGTCAGTTCGGACAACTGATCGGTAGTTTTCAGGCGTTGCAGCACCGCGTCGCCCGACTTTACGTCGAGCTGCAACTCGCGCGCGCTGCCGTCACGGCTGCACTTGATGCCCTCGATGCCGGCGGCGAGG
>RGWK01000132.1 GCA_010029775.1 Gammaproteobacteria bacterium | reverse complement strand
ATCAAGTCGATTGCCCTCGAGAAGCTTCTTAAAGAGCATCCGGAGCGGGTGATTCAGTTTGCGGTCAAGGGCATGCTCCCGAAGACCATCCTCGGTCGTCGCATGTATCGCAAGTTGCATGTGTTTGCCGGCGACAAGCATCCGCACTCGGCCCAGCAGCCGAAGCCTCTGAACGTCTGACAGGAATATCCAGCATGCCTGCTACGAATTACGGTACCGGTCGTCGCAAGACTTCCACCGCCCGCGTGTTCCTCAAGCCCGGCTCGGGCAAGATCACGATCAACGATCGCACGATCGAGAACTTCTTCGGCCGTGAGACCGGTCGCATGATCGTGCGCCAGCCGCTCGAGCTGACCGAGACCACTGGTCGCTTTGACGTCAGCGTCACGGTCGCCGGCGGTGGCATCACCGGCCAGGCCGGCGCCATCCGTCAGGGCATCACCCGCGCGCTGATCGAGTACGACGAGACCCTGCGTCGCCCGCTGCGCGTGGCCGGGTTCGTCACCCGTGACGCCCGCGAAGTCGAGCGCAAGAAGGTCGGCCGGCGCAAGGCGCGTCGTGGCCCGCAGTACTCCAAGCGCTGATATAGTCGCCAAGTACTGCCGCCGTCCAGGCTGCCGCTTTTTGGGGGATCGTCTAGCGGTAGGACAACGGACTCTGACTCCGTTTACCTAGGTTCGAATCCTAGTCCCCCAGCCAGAACAAAGGCCCGCATCGTGCGAACGATGCGGGCCTTTTCGTTAGGCAACCCTTTGGGCGCGGTTCACTCGAGGCGACGAATGCCGCCGGGGCCCCCGATGATCACCACGTCCGCGCGTCGATGGGCGAACAACCCTGCCGTGACCACCCCGGCGATGCCATTGATCGCAGTCTCGAGTGCGGGTGGGTCGAGAATGCGCAGCCCGTGCACATCGAGTATCTGGTTGCCGTTGTCGGTGGTCACGTTTTCACGCCACACGGGTTGTCCGCCGAGCCGCGTCAGTTGCCGCGCCACATAGGAGCGCGCCATCGGAATCACCTCGACCGGCAATGGAAAGCGGCCGAGCACATCGACGAGTTTCGAATCATCAACGATGCAGACGAATTTGCGCGAGGCCGCGGCGACCACCTTCTCGCGCGTCAGCGCGGCGCCGCCGCCCTTGATGAGTCGACGATGCGAGTCGGTCTCGTCGGCCCCATCGACGTAGAGTTCGAGATCCCCGGTGCGATTCAGCTCGAGCACCTCGATGCCCGCCGCCTTCAGTCGCGCGGTGGAGGCTTCCGAGCTCGACACCGCACCGGCGATCCGGTCACGCCGCGCGGCGAGAGCGTCGATGAAGAGATTGACGGTAGAGCCTGTACCGACGCCGACGATCATGCCTTCGGTGACGAATTCGAGCGCGGCGGCGGCGGCGAGACGCTTGCCGTGTTGCGGATCATTCATGCGTTTTCTCCCGGTTTTTTAGGCCCAGAAACGAAGATGCCCGCTTTCGCGGGCATCCTCTTTTTCAGAAGACAGCGGGCTGATTTGCATCGAGCCCGCCGAAGATTCTCAAGGAATCTTACTTCTTCTTGGCGGCTTTCTTCTTAGCCTTTGCCTTCGCCTTCTTCTTGGCCTTAGCCATGGTATTTCTCCAGTTACGGGTTAGTCCGAGGGTGAGTATATACACGCGATTGCAAAAAACAAGCAAGGGGGCGTACGCGCGTGAACTCGCTCACACCACTCATGCATTCGCCAGCGACATGATGAAGCGCCAGTGATCGTCGCTGACCGGCGTGATCGACAGACGATTGCCGCGTTGCAGAACGAGCAAGCCGCGCAGTTGTTTGCTCGCGTGGTGTCGCAGCTCATCGAGCGAAATTACTCGGGAAAAACGCTGTTCCAGACGCACATCGACCATGTACCAGCGTGGTTGCTGTGGCGTTGATGCAGCATCGTAGTGATCGTGCTTCGGATCGAACGCCGTGCTGTCCGGATAACCCGGCTTGACCACCTTCACCACGCCGACGATGCCGGGCTCCGGGCAACTCGAGTGGTACATGAAGGCGAGATCGCCGACCGCGAATTGGTCACGCAGCATGTTCCGCACCTGGTAATTGCGCACGCCATCCCAGCACGTGGTGCGCTTCGGCGCTGCCGCCAGATCGTCGATGCTGAAGGTCGAGGGCTCGGATTTCATCAGCCAATGATTCATGCAGGCTCTCCGCGAAAGAAAACGATGCCGCGCTCGGTGACGAGCGCATCGAGCGGCACGTCGTGCGCCTCGGCCCGCAGATGCGCCACCTGCTGGCAGGAGTGGGCGATGCCCACGAGTATCGGCCGCCGCCACCCGCTCACACGCAAGCAGCCGAGGGCGCGATCGTAAAACCCCGCGCCCATGCCGAGCCGGTTGCCGCGGGCATCGACGCCGACGAGTGGCACAAGGATGACGTGCAGGCTGCGCACTGCGGCATAGGCGGCGCCCTGGGGCTCGGCGATGCCGTAGCGGTTGCGTTGCCAACGACCGGTTACTGCGACAAAGCGCATTTGCCGTTTGCGAAAGTGCGTGATGCGCGGCAGGTAGAGGCGGCAGTGCCGCCGTTCGGCGAGCCGCAGCGCTGCGGCACAGCCGATCTCCGCGCCCAAGGCCGCATAGCCGGCGACTCGGCTGCCCGGTGCGATCAATCCGCTATGTTCGAGATGGCGGGCGATGGCCCGCTCGGTGGCGCGACGCACGGCCGGAGGGAGCGCGGCGCGCGCGGCACGCAGGCGTTTGCGCTCGATCGCCCGATCGCTCAAGGCCAGACACTCCGTGAATGCAGCGCGTGGGAGAAAAGGGCGTCGCCCGCCTGTGCCGGTGTGAACCGTTGCTCTCGACACAGAGCAACAAGTGGGGCGGACTGCGCCAGGTAAGGCTTTCCGCTCATGGCGGACATGCACAGTGCTGGCAGCAAGCCCTGGTGCCCCGGGGCGTTCCAACTTAGGGTCGAGAGGTAACCCGATCCACTATCGAACACCGCAGGCGACGCCCGATCACTCTACACCAGAATTCACAATTCGAGTTGTCGGCCGCGGGCGAGCTCACCCTCGATGCGATCGCGCAGGGCGCGAACCCGGTTGCCAAGATCAGCTTCGGTCCGCTGGTCGCGGTTCTGCAGTTGAATGAGTTCGTTGGCCAGATTCAGTGCGGCGATCACTGCGATCCGATCGAGGCCGACCACTTTGCCGCTGTCGCGGATTTCGCGCATCCGGGCGTTGAGCAGTTCGGCCGAATCGAGCAGGGCGGAACGCTCCTCATGCGGGCAGGCGACGATGTATTCCTTTTCGAGTATGCGGACATTGACCCGCGCTGCATCCTTGTCGCCCGCTTTCTCGGCGCCGCTCACGAGCCGTGCTCCAGAGTCTTCAAGCGACCGATCATCGCCTCGACACGAGTGCGAACCTGCTCGTTGCGCTGCATCAGACTCGCCCGCTCGTTGGCGAGGTTGTCTTGTCGGTGCCGCAACGCACGATTCTCCTCGCGCAGCGCGCCGATCGTGGCGAGCAGTGCATCGACCTGTTTCTCGAGACGACGCAATTCGCCATCGAGGCCGTTCTTGTCGACAGTGGGCTTCTCGCTCATGGGGAAAATTATAGGCTGGAGTCGGCGCCGATCAATGGCGAACGCGCTCGGTAGGGCATAATTCCGTCATGAGCGAACCCGAATACCACGAAATCGAGCGGCGGCTCGCGGCTTCGCGGGCCCTGACCGACCTGCCCGAGGCCCATGGCACGCTGGCCGGAGCGCTGTGCGCGACCCATGCAGTCAGCCTTCAGGATTGGTTGCGAGAGGTGTTCGCCGAGGGAATCGCCGGGGAGGCCGAGTCGACCATGCTGGCGCTGTTCGAGTGGACGCGGCACGTGCTCACGGCAGGGCAACTCGAGTTCCGCCTGTTGCTGCCCGGCGATGAGACCCCGGTAGCGGAGAGGGCGGCGGCGCTCTCGCAGTGGTGTCAGGGCTTCTTGTACGGCCTCGGTTCGAGTCCGCTGCCGGACATCGAGCGGCTGCCCGAGGAGGTTGCCGAAATCGTCCGCGACCTCACCGCGCTCACCCAGATCGGTGTTGATGCCGATGAGCCGCTCGAAGAGAGCGAGCAGGCCTATGCCGAGCTGGTCGAGTTCGTGCGGGTCGGCGTGCAGTTGCTGCACGATGAGCTGGCGAGATTCCGCGATCCGAGCGTCGATGCCGAGGTGGATGATGCGCCGCGCTCGCTCCATTGAGCCCGCGGTTCGGCCATCCGCCGCTCCTGCGGCGATTGCTCGCGACGAGTTCGCGCGGCGTCGTCGACAACTCGTCAAGGCGATGGGACGCGACGCCATCGCCATCATCCCTGCAGCGCCCGTGCACCTGCGCAATAACGACGTCGAGTACGCCTACCGGCAGGACAGCAATTTTTTCTACCTGACCGGTTTCGCCGAGCCTGAGTCGGTGGCGGTGCTGGTGCCGGGGCGGCCGCAAGGCGAGTATCTGCTGTTCGTTCGCGATCGCGACCCCGCACGCGAGACCTGGGACGGACGCCGCGCAGGACCGGTCGGCGCGCGTCGCGAGTACGGCGCCGATGATGCATTCCCGATCGGCGACATCGACGACATCCTGCCTGGACTGATGGAAGGTCGTGCGAAGGTCTACTACACGGTGGGCATTCATCGCGAGTTCGACCAGCGGGTGGTGGGCTGGGTCAACGGTCTGCGCGCACAGGCCAAGCAGGGCCGGCATGCACCCTACGAGATGGTGGCCCTCGAGCACGAGTTCCACGAGATGCGCCTCTTCAAGAGTCGGGCCGAGTGCGCGCAAATGCGCCATGCCGCGGAGATTGCGGCGCGGGCTCACGTGCGCGCGATGCGTGCCTGTCGCCCCGGTCGCTTCGAATACGAGATCGCGGCAGAGATCCGCCACGAATTTATGCTCGCGCGTGCCGACATCTCCTACCTGCCCATCGTCGGCGGTGGTGCCAACGGCTGCATCCTGCACTATCGCGAGAATGCCGATGAGTTGCAGGACGGCGAACTGCTGCTCATCGATGCAGGCTGCGAGTACGAGAGTTACGCCTCGGACATCACCCGCACCTTCCCCGTCAACGGGCGGTTCACGCCGCCGCAGCGCGCTGCCTACGACGTGGTACTCGAGGCCAACCTCGCGGCGATCGATGCCGTGCGCCCTGGCGCTTCGTGGAATCGCCCGCACGAGGTGGCCGTGCAGGTGCTCACGGCCGGCATGGTGCGCCTCGGTCTGCTGAAAGGTCGGGTGCCCGCGCTCGTCAAGTCATTGGCCTACCGACGGTTCTACATGCACAAGACCGGTCACTGGCTCGGCATGGACGTGCACGATGTGGGCGACTACAAGATCGGCGATGCATGGCGAGCCCTCGAGCCCGGCATGGTGCTCACCGTCGAGCCTGGGCTCTATATCCCGCCGGGCACGCGCGGTATTCCGCCCGAGTTTCGCAACATCGGCATCCGTATCGAGGACGATGTGCTCGTGACCCGCGAAGGCCACGAGGTGTTGACCGGCGGCGTACCCAAGCAGGCCCGCGACATCGAACAACTGATGGCCGCGCGCCCATGAACGTTGTGGCCGGCAGCATGACGGCAGGAGATACCGCCGTGGATGTCGCCATCGTCGGCGGCGGCCTCGTCGGCGCGAGTCTTGCGCTGGCCCTCGAGCCGACGGGGCTGCGCGTCGCCTTGATCGAAGGCGTGGCACCTGATGCCGCGGCACAGCCGAGTTTCGATGATCGAACGACGGCATTGGGCAACGGCACGCGGCGGGTGTTCGAAGCGCTTGGCGTGTGGTCGGCCATTGCGCCCTACGCCGCGCCCATCCGTCACATCCACGTGTCCGATGCCGGGCGCTACGGTTTTGCGCGGCTCGAGGCTGCCGAGCACGGCATCGAGGCCTTCGGCTACGTGGTCACCAACCGTGTGCTCGGAGCCGCGTTGCAGCAGCGACTCGCAACGTTGCCTGGTCTTGAGTTACGTCGCCCGGCGCGCTGCAGCGCGGTGACGCTGGGGCGCGATGCGGTGCGGCTCGAGACGACGCCCGCCGC
>RGWK01000131.1 GCA_010029775.1 Gammaproteobacteria bacterium | reverse complement strand
TTGAACGTCCCCGCACCGCGCATGGGCGCGTACGCGGATGCGATCGACGACTTCGACCGCTGGTTGCGCAGCACCCCGAGTGTTCCAGCCGCCGCCGAGGCATTCGTACCGCGAGGGCTCTACGGACGCTACCTCGAAGCGGTGCGGGCGAAGGCGCTGAGTTCGGGCCAGATCACCGTGCTCGAGGGCCGGGTGGTGCGCTGCCAGCGCCTCTCAAGTGCCGACTGGCATCTCGAGTTGGCCGACGGTCGTCGCCTCAATGCAGCGCGTGTGGTGCTGGCACCGGGGCTGCCCGCCATGGGCACTGAGTGGCCCACGCACCCCTCACTGGTCGCGGATGTTTGGTCGTGGTGGTTGACGTTGCCCGCCGACTGGCAGCCGCCCTCGGCGCGAGACACGATCACGCTCGTGGGCAGTGGGTTGACGGCGATGGATATCGTCGTCGGCCTGCGTGAACGCGGGTTCGAGGGCTCTATTCGTGTGCTATCCCGCTCCGGTCGATGGTCATCGGCACATGCCGATACCGCGCCGCTCGCTGCGGCCGCGCAAGAAGAGTTGATCGCCGCGCTACTGGCCGGGCCCACGGCCCGTGGTTACGTGAGCACCTTGCGCAGCAGCGCAGCCCAGCATCCATGGCGGGCTGTCATTGACGCTTTGCGTCCGCACAGTCAGGCCCTGTGGCAGGCATTACCGACGATCGAGCGCCGGCGAGTGCTGCGGCATGGTTTCGACATGTGGAATCGGTTGCGTCATCGCGCGCCGCCCGTAACAGCTCGCGCGATCGCCGATGACCCGAAACTCTCCATCGAACGCGCTCGGGTCACCCCCCGCATCGCGGAGCAACTCGCACAGTCTTCGGCCCTGGTGCTGAACTGCGGCGGGCCGGTGCTCGGTCGCGGTGGCCGCTGGCCGCAGTTGTTCGAGGGTCTGATCGCCGAAGGTCATGTCCGCGTCAATGAATTATCGACGGGACTGCAATCCACGCTGCCTGCGGAACTCGCCTTGCTCGGAGCCGTGCGCTTTGGCGAACTGTTCGAGTGCACGGCGGTGCCCGAGCTTCGTCAGCACGCCGCTGAACTTGCGCGGGCTTGGCGCGACGCCTGAGCGTTCACGGGGCCTTGAGCACGCCCCGTTGCTTGAGCTGCTCGATCTGTTGCGTGACGAGTGCCACGCCCTCGCTCGCCAACTCCATGGGTGTGTGAAGAAAGCAATCGAGCGGAAAACCCGGGAAATCCTTGTAGGCGGCGGCCACGGATCGCGGGTCGAAGCGCACTGCCGGATCGTTGGCATACGCGGTACGCGCACGGCGCAGCGCGCCGAGTTCAATGCGCCCGAGCAGCGGGATCACTCCTGGGCCGTCGGCGCAGGCGACGAGTTCGCCGTGAAAGTCGATGAGTGCAGAGTGCCCTCGGTTCATGCCCGTGACGGGTGCGCCCGCAAAGAACTGCTCGCTGCCGGCGTTGGCTGAGGCCACATACACCATCTGTTCGGCGGCATGGGCGCGCTTGGCCTGATACCAGTAGGGCCGCCGATTGCTGTGAATTTCGCTGGTCGGATTGCAGATCACTTCGGCGCCGCGCAGCGCGAGCGCACGCCAGAGCTCGGGCCAGTTCGAATCGAAGCAGATCAGCGTTCCCAGTCGCCCGATCGGCGTATCGATCACCGGCACGAGCGCATCAAGGCCGTAGCGCTCGACGTAGGCACTGTAAAGGTTGCCGGGCGTCGTGATGTTGAGCAGTCCGTTGAGATCGGCACACTGCAGTTTGCGGTAGCGCAAAACGATCTCGCCCTGCGGGTCGATGATGATTGAAGTATTGAAATACCGGCGTGGCCAACTGGGGTCGTACTCGAGCACCGCGCCGCACACGTAGACGTTGCAGGCCTTGGCGAAGGCTGCGAGCTCGGCAGTTTCCGGCCCTGGAATCCGGATGCCGCAGCGTTCCCAGTACTCGTGCGGGTGACTGCCATCGGAGCCTTGAAGGAAAAACTCCGGGAACACCACCAGACGAGTGCTGGGGCGCATCGCGAAGAGTCGCGCGAGGCCGAGCGCGCGTTTGAGGTTGTCGGCCACCGTCGCATCGCGGGTATCAGGGTTCGATACAAACGCCTGATGCGTTTGCATAAGCAGCACGTCATAGGCCTCGACCGGGGCTGTGGCCGCGCTTGATTCGGTCACGCGCGGCAGCGGCTCACCGCGGGCGTACTCGGCGGCGTAAAGACCAGTGCGCAACTGCGCGGGAAAATTCACCCAAGGCTCGAGACGACGAGCTCGCAGCGAGGGCACATCGAGTGTGGCGCGGGCGGAGGGTCCGCTGCCTTCGAGCAGCAGGTGTCCGTTGTGATTCCACATCGCATGACGCGCCGGCTCTAGGCTGACCGCAGCGACGGCGGCATGGTTTTCCCACGCGCGCGCGCCACGGCTCAGTTGCCGCGCTGCACTGCGCTCGTCAAGGCTTTCAGCCATCGGGGCGAGCAGGATCTCCGCGCCGGCGAACAGCGCGAGTCGCGCATGTTCGGCGTGCAGCAGATCGGCGCCCGGGAGGCAGGCGAGGGTGCCGTGTGCACTCTCGATCACCTTGAGCTCTGCTGTCGCGCCCTTGGATTCGGCAAGACTCGGTTGCCAAATCTCCGTCTCCACGCATGGCGCGAACACGAACCCCGCCGCGACACCGCCGATCCGCTCGGCCCCGGCGAGAATGATCTGCAGGCCCTGCGCCGCCTCGCGAAGCAGGGCTAGCGCGTCGGTGGCGCAGTCACGTGAGTCGAGTCCTTCGCCGCCGGAGAGGCAGCCGAGCGGCAGCAGGACGATGTCGGCCGGAACCCGCAGTTCGCGATGGAGCGCCTCGATCAGTCGCTGCGCGTTGGCGAGTGCCGCGTGTGCGTTGCTGCCCCGCTCGACGGGCGGTGCAAGCGTGAGCAGGCGAGTCATGAGTGATCGGGCGCGGTGCGGGCGGTGAACTCGATGGGCAGCGACTCGAGCGCGCGCATGTTGAAGTGCGGCTTGTAACGTGGTCGCACGGTGCCACTGCGTAGACGGATGTTGTCGAGTTTCTCCAGCAGTCGAGTGAAGGCAATGGTCAGTTCCGCCGTCGCCAACGTTCTACCGATGCAACTGTGAATGCCGTGTCCGAAGGCGAGGTGTCGCTGGGCGTTCGGACGCTCGAGATCGAGTGCGGCGGGGTTCGGGAACTGCCGCTCGTCGCGGTTGCCGGCGGCGAACATCAGCAAGACGATCGCCCCCGCCGGGATGGTGGTTCCGCTTATGGTGACCTCGCGGGTGCAGCGTCGATAGAGGCCTTGGGCAGGTGACTCGAGCCGCAGCGACTCGTCGATGAAGCGCGCAATCATGGCCGCGTTGCCACGCAGTTGTTGCTGCAGCGCCGGATCATCGATCAGCATGAGCATCGCCGCCATGAGATGGTTTCGAGTGGTCTCGTTGCCTGCGACCATCAACTGCGCGCAAAGCGCGAGATACTCTTCGTCGCTGAGCCGCGCGCCGTCGGGACGCTCCGCCACGGCCAGCATGGACAGCAGATCGGCGGCAGGCGCTGAGATCTTTTCGGCCCGCTTGCCGATGAAGTACTTCTGAAACTCGATGATGCGACGGGCGCACTCGAGCTTGTGTTCAGCGCTAATGGTCGGATCAAAGGATTCGATATAGGCGTCCGTCCAGCGCTTGATGTTCGCGGCGGCGGCGCGTGGCAGGCCGAGTTGATCGGCAATGACATCGATCGGCAGCGGCAGCGCGAACTCAGCGAGAAAATCGGCCTCACCCCGCCCGGCAAATCCGTCGATCAGCTCGCAGACATGGGCATCGAGATAGGCGTGAAGGCGCTTGACGGCGGGGCCCGTGAACAGGCGCTCGACGATACGCCGGAAAATCGTATGTCGCGGCGGGTCGACCTGACTGAGTACGTCGGCGACTACCCAGCCCTCGCGTTGGTAGAGTTCATCGGAGGGTGACACGTCGGCCACGGCCACATCGCGCCGCATGTCGATCTGGCTGGAAAACGTTTCCCAGTCGAGTGATGCAGCCACAACATCCTCGTACCGCGTGATGAGGTAGAGGTTCATGGTCGCATCGAAGTAGACCGGCGT
This sequence comes from Gammaproteobacteria bacterium, assembly GCA_010029775.1. Classification (GTDB taxonomy): domain Bacteria; phylum Pseudomonadota; class Gammaproteobacteria; order Steroidobacterales; family Steroidobacteraceae; genus UBA964. The sequence continues at coordinate 1,957 of RGWK01000131.1, read as the reverse complement.
GTCGCGATGCAGCGTGGCGTACATCGGATACGGGCATTGCTGGACCGCAGGGTCGGCAAGCGACAGCGTCGCAGGGCAGGCAGAACTCATGCGGCCTAGGCTATAGTCCCCTTCGAAGGGGCGTCAATTCGAGCGCTCTCGCCGTTCGGGGGGTGAATGGGGTTAATCAACCGCAGGGCCGCGCTAGCGGGGTTGGGCGCCGCACTCGGTGGGAGCGCACTGTCTGCCGCGCAGCGTGCGGGCTCCAGCGATACGGATTTCGCCGTGACTGACCTCATGCAGGTGATCGGTCGGCCGGACGGGGTCGTGACGATCCGCTGGACCGACGGCGTGTTAACGGGCCACGTGGACGCCCGATCTGTGCCGCTGTGTCGGGTGCTCTCGCAGATCTTCTCGCGACATCGCTTGCGTGCCGATGGGGGCTTTGACACGGTGGTGTTCGAGCTCGCGTATTTCACCGACCTCGAGCACCGCGAATTGCTCGAGAACTGGACCAACCCGATCACCGGGAAAACCGTAGTCGTGCCGAAGACCATGCTCGGACCGACACCGTACGTGATCACGCCGTCGCTGCAGGCGGTGCGTGATCTGCGGTATTCGGGTGGAGTGCCATTCACTCATCGCTTCGTGGTGGAGTCCGCTCACGATGACGTGTGGGTCACCGAGAGCCTCGACAGCGTGATGCCATCGCCCGCGCCCGGCGTTCCGCCGTTTGGATTTCACGAGAATTTCACCTACCGCGCGAGCCGTGCGGCGCTGCGTGAGCATCGACCGCTCGATACGCTCGTGCAGAAACACAACGTGCTCAGCTGGCGCCCCTGGATGATGATGCAAGGCGTGTCGGGGATCACAACCACTCGCGCGTACGGGCGGGTCATTGACGATCTGGCCCGTTTGCCCGATGCCTTCCAGCGTCTCAACGCGCGGCATGGGCAAGGCGTCGTGGATGACCTGCCGGGCTTGCTGAAATTCGATACATGATGACTTGACTGACCCAACCACGGGAGAGGGCCGAATGTCGGAACGAGACGTATTGCTGCGCGAGTTGTTGGAGCTGACGAGCACCCACAACGCGGTCACTGGGCCGCCGATTACCACAGCATCGGTCGCCTCGTCGGTGGTAAGGATGCGCAGGACGAGGGCGTGGGAGTGACGGTGTCGCTGAAGGTGTTCTCGATGGGGCGGCTGCCGGATATTCCGTCGACGTTTCTGGGTAACGGGCTCGAGATCGATCCCGAGACCGGAGACTACAATTTCGTCGCCCAATTCCTGCTTGGCGAGAAGCGCATACCGAGCTTCCACTTTTCCTTCGCCAAGTACCGCCGCAGCGAGGAGAACCTCAAGCGATTCTTCGTGGATTTCTGCGGCTTCAAGGTGGTGCCGGCAGATCCCGACATGTCGATGGACGAGTTCGCTCGCCAGATCGGTGTCGATGACGCCACGTTGCTGTCGGCAGATCTTCACCCGCGCACCAAGCTCTGGTCGGATGTGGCGTACATGGACGACGAAATCCGCATCCAGCTTGGGCAACTCGGCGGGCATTACGTCATGGTGCGCACGGACCGGCCGATGTATTCCATCGAGTACTGGAAGGACAAGTCGATCGCGCCGCCTACCGCGGTATTTGCCCGCACGTGAGTGAGCCGCTGCCGCGTTGGGTGACGCTTGGCTGGGCGAGCGGGACGCTGGGTTCCAGTACGTTACTCGGGGCCATCAATCTCGTCGTCCTGTTCTACTTCACGGAGTATCTCGGCATCGCACCGGCGACGGCGGGGGTTCTGATCTTCCTCTCGAGGGTCTGGGACATCGCCGCGGCCGTGTGGATCGGGCAATGGAGTGATCGTAGTCGCACCCGCATCGGCCGGCGAGCGCCGTTTCTTTTCGCTGCGGGCCCGCTGTGTGCGCTGGCTTACGTGATGTTGTTCGCCGCGCCGCTGGCCTTGCAGGGCTTGGCGCT
>RGWK01000014.1 GCA_010029775.1 Gammaproteobacteria bacterium | reverse complement strand
CGACCGACCGACACGTTCGCGCCTTCGATTGTGGCCACTCCTGGGTAGAGCAGCGCGCTCTGCAGACTGCGCAGGTTGGGTGACGGCGCGACCCACGGCAGGCCCGTCTCGTCGAACCACGCGTCGCGTTGCCAGTATCGAACGCCGATGACCGTCAGATTCGCGCCGATGCGACCTTCGACGTTGAACAGTCGCGCGAGCTCTCCCAAGGTCAGGCCGTGCCGGATAGGCATCGGGAAATACGCCGTGAAGCCGAGTTCGCTGCGCTCGAGCGAGGGGCCCTCGATCACCGTGCCGCCGAGCGGATTGGGTCGATCGAGAACGATCACCGGAATGTTCGATCGAGCCGCCTCCTCGAGGACGTAGGCGACGGTCGTGGCGTAGGTGTAGAAGCGCGCACCGACGTCCTGTAGATCGACGACCAAGGTGTCGATGCCGCGCAGCATCGCGGGAGTCGGGCGTCGCGTTTCGCCGTACAAGGAAAACACCGGCAGACCGGTGCGTGTATCGACCCCCGAAGCGACCGCCGCATCGAGGTCGCTGCGCAGTCCATGTTCCGGGCTAAAGAGTGCGACCAGGGTCACGCCGGGCGCCTTGGCGATCAGATCAACGCTGGATTCGCCGCTGCGTGCGATTGCCGCTTGGTGTGTTAGCAAACCCACCCGCTTGCCGATCAACGGTTTGAAGTTTTCGCCGCGCAGCACATCAATGCCGCTGAGGGCGACACCCGGGTTGGACTCGGTGGCGCTGCGCGCACGCCGTGAGGGTGCACGCTGGAACTCACCGCCACTCCAGCGCGCCTCGCGTAGCCGACCCTCGTCGGGCAAGCGGCGCAGCGCAGCACCGACGAGTGTGGCCACCTGCGCGCGCAAGGTGCCCACATCGCCGCGGCCATCGGGGTGCACTCGGTGGGTCAGCAGAATGATGTAGGTTTCGGTCAGCGGATCGATCCAGATCGAGGTGCCGGTGAATCCCGTATGGCCGTAAGAGCCGATGGGCAGCAACTCGCCTCGATTGCTCGAGTAACTCGAATCGATGTCCCAACCGAGGCCGCGAACGCTTGGCAGATCAATGGGCGTTGCGGGCGAGGTCATTTTGACGACCGAGAGCGGCGAGAGGATGCGCGCCGAGCCGAGCGCTCCACCGCCGAGTAGCATGCGCGCGTAGCGTGCGAGATCGTCGGCCGTGCCGAACAGCCCGGCGTGTCCGGCCACACCGCGCATGCGTCGTGCCGTCGGGTCGTGAACCTCGCCGCGCAGCAGGATCTGGCCGCTGCCCTCGCAGCGTGGGCCGAGCGGCGTGCAGCGCTGCGTCGGTGCAATGCGTGCCTGGACACTCGAGGGCGGTTTGAACCCCGTATCGCGCATCTCGAGCGGCAGGGTGATGCGCTGCCGCACGAACTCATCGAGAGACAACCCCGATATCTGCTCGACCAATGCACCCAGAACCAGAAAGCCGATGTCGCTGTAAATGAAACGCTCGCCGGGCGCGGCCAAAGGAATTTCTTCGGCGGCGAGTTCCAGCGCCGTGTCGCGCCCAACCCAGGGATCATCGAGATCCAGATCGCCGCGCAAGCCACTCACATGCGTCAGCAGTTGACGCACCGTTATCGTGTCTTTGCCGTGTCGCCCGAAGTCCGGCAAGTAGCTCGCCACTCGATCGTCGAGTCGGAGTCGTCCTTCCTCGACGAGTTGCATCACGGCGGTGGCGGTCGCGATCGGTTTGGTGAGCGAGGCGAGATCGAAGATCGTGTCGATCGTCATCGGCTCGGGCGTCGGTTCGACGGCACGTTGCCCGTAGGCCTTGCGGTAGACCACCGATGAGCCGCGCCCCACGAGCAGTACCGCACCCGGAATCTGCTTGGCCGCGATGGCGTTCTCGATGAGCCGGTCGGCGCGCGCCATCACCGCCTCATCGACGAGTGCCGCGGCATCCGCGAGCGGACAGAGGGTCAGCGCGAGCAGTCCGATCCAGCGTCTCATGCCCACAGTACAGCCCTGCGCTGGCGTGCGGTCAAGCGCGTGATGGTGCTACGCTCAAACCTCTTAGGGGGGCGGCATGCTGGCACTCGACTTGATTCAAACCCTGGCGGCGGGCGGCGTGGCGCTGTTCGCAGGTTTTGCGGTGGTGCGATGGTTTCCCGCGCTCGCCCGGTACAACGTCCCGGCCGCGGTTATCGGCGGCTTGTTGGTCGCATTGATCATCCTCGCGCTGCGGCGCACCGCGGGCGTGACGGTCACACTGGATACGTCCCTGCAGCCCGCCTTGATGACTGCGTTCTTCACGTCCATCGGTTTCAGCGCGAGTCTCGCGCTGCTGCGTTCGGGGAGCGGGCAGGCGCTGCTCTTTTTGGCGTTGGCTGCTTTTCTCGCCATCCTGCAGGGTGTGGTCGGTATCGCCATCGTCAGTGCTTTCGGCGAGCCGCCGCTGCTCGGTGTGCTCATCAGCTCCACGGCGCTGACCGGTGGCCCCGCTACTGCGCTGGCTTTTGCGCCGCAGTTCGCCGCAGCCGGTGTGCCCTCGGCCGACAGCGTGGCGATCGCTGCGGCGATGTCGGGCATCGTCGCTGGTGGCCTGGCGGGCGGGCCTATCGCCACGCGGCTGCTCGAGCGGCACGCATTGCGCTCGACAACGGGCGAGGCCACCGGGCTGGCGGTGCCGGCCGCTGCTGCCGCATCGCCAGCGCCCGAGGATGAAGAGGATCTCCGCACAACGCTCGCAGCACTGACCTTGCTGCTCGTGGCCATGTGGCTGGGCTCGCTCCTGAGTCAGCTCTTCGTCGATCTCGGCGTCACATTACCGGGCTACGTCGGTGCCATGCTGATCGGGGCGTTGATGCGTAACCTCGCCGATGCCTCGGGACTTCTTGTGGTGCCGGAAAGCCGGACCTCCAGCATCGGTGCCGTGTGCCTGACGCTGTTCCTGACCATTGCATTGATGAACCTGAAACTCTGGGAGCTCGCTGCGGTGGCCCTGCCGCTCATCATCAACCTCGGCGTGCAGGTGGCGCTGGTGGCGGTGTTCTGCTGGTGGGTGGTGTTTCGAGTCATGGGCCGCGACTACGACGCGGCGGTGATGAGTGGTGGCTTCACCGGCTTCATGCTCGGCACCACCGCCAACGCCATGGCGGTGATGCGCACCATCGTCGAGCGCTTCGGGCCTGCGCCCCGTGCGTTTCTCGTAGCGCCGATCGTCGGCGCGTTCTTCATTGATTTTGCCAATGCGCTGATCATCACTACCTATCTCAACCTGTTGTCGTGAGAATGCAGGCCATGCCCCAATCGTTATCTTTGCCGACCGTGTTGGCAGGCGCCGTTCTATTCTTTGTTCCGAGTCTCGTGGAGCGTGCCGCGGCGGCCGATACCCCGGATTACCTCGCACCACCGGCAACGTTCGCGGATCCTGCGCGCCTCGAGCGCTTGGCCACGGCGTTCCCGGCCGTCGATCAACTCATGCAACAGTTCACGAGTCGCGAGCACGTGCCGGGCGCAGCCTGGGGAATCATCGTCGACGGGCGTCTGGTGCACGTGGGCGTCACGGGTGTACGTGATGTCGCCTCCGCAGCGCCGGTACAGAAGGACAGCGTGTTCCGCATTGCTTCGATGACCAAGAGCTTTACCGCCCTTGCGATCCTGCGGTTGCGTGATCAAGGCAAGTTGTCGCTGGATGATCGAGTCGATCGCTACATTCCACAACTGCGAAAACAGCGATATCCAACATCGGACTCTCCGCCGCTGACCATTCGTCACTTGCTGACCCACTCGGCGGGCTTTCCTGAGGACAATCCCTGGGGTGATCAACAGCTGTCGATTTCCGAGGCGCAATTCGACCGCCTGCTCGAGCAGGGTATCGCGATGTCGAATGCGCCGGGTGTGGCCTACGAGTACTCCAATTACGGCTTCGCGCTACTCGGCCGCATCGTCAGCGTGGTGTCGGGAAAACCCTATGCACGCTACATCGAGCAGCAGGTGCTGCGTCCGCTCGGCATGCGCGATACGACGCTGGAGCCCGCCGCGGTGGCGGCGGCGCAATTGGCGCAGGGGTACCGTTACGAGGACGGCCTGTGGAAGCGCGAGCCGCAACTGGCCGATGGCGCTTTCGGTGCGATGGGCGGCATGCTGACCTCAATCGAGGATCTCGGCCGCTACGTCGGTCTGTATTTACAGGCGTGGCCTGCGCGCGATGGCGCCGATCCGATGCCGCTGTCGCGAGCCTCTTTGCGCGAGATGCAGCAACTTTGGCGCGAGCGGCGGGCAACGGTGGGACGCACGTCGCAGGGTGGGCCCGATCTCAATGCTGGCGGCTACGGCTATGGCTTGCGAGTGTCGCAGAGCTGCCGCTTCGCCCATGTGGTGGCGCACAGTGGTGGTTTGCCGGGTTTCGGATCCCAGATGCGCTGGCTGCCCGAGTATGGCGTGGGTCTAGTCGCCTTTGGCAATCGGACCTACACGGGTTGGGGCAAGCCTTTCGATGAGGCGTTCGAGGTGCTGGCGTCCACCGGTGCCCTGCAACCTCGACAGGTCGCGCCGGCTCCGGCGCTCGCGCGCGCGCGCACTGCGGTGACGGCGCTGCTTGAGCGCTGGGACGATCAGCAGGCTCGCGAGCGCGCGGCGATGAATTTGTTCCTTGATCGCAGTCTGGACCGCCGCCGTGCTGAATTCACGCGCTTGCGCGAGGAACTCGGTTCCTGTCGTGAACGGCCGGGCTACGTGTCCATCGAGAACGCGCTGCGCGGAGAGTGGCGTTACGACTGCGAGCGTGGTGCGGTGCTGGCGACCGTCACCCTCGCGCCAACGCGCCCCGCTCTAATCCAGCATCTTGAGTTGCAGCGGCTTGAGGTCTCGGCAGAACCCACGTCCTCGGCGTGTCGCTGAAGCCTCCGCGGTGAGGTCAGCTGCCGCTTGAGGATAAGCGCCGGGGCTTGAGTCCCGCTTCGTTCAGGGCATCCTCGAGTTGCTGCGTGTGCTCGGCATCGCGAGTCTCCACCGTGAAGTCCATGTCGGTCGCCTTGGCGGAGATATCGAGGAACAGACGGTGGTGGGTGACATCCAAAATATTGCCGCCCACAGCCCCGATGATGGTGGCGATACGGGCAAGTGCCCCGGGCTGATCGGCGCTCTCGAATCGCCAGGTGACGAGCTTGCGTTCACGCACCAGCTGACGTTGCAGCACGAGGCCGAGCAGTCGCGTGTCGATGTTGCCGCCGCAGATGACCAGCCCCACCTTGCGACCCCGGAAGCGCTGCGGGTGAGCGATCACCGCCGCGAGCCCGGCGGCACCCGCGCCCTCGGCGACGGTTTTCTCAATGGCCACGAGCAGGCTGATGGCGTTCTCGATGTCGGCATCGCTCACCAGCAGGATGTCCTGCACATGCTCGCGAATGATCTGGCGCGTCAAAGTGCTGATGCTGCGCACGGCAATGCCTTCGGCAATGGTCTGCGTGCCGAAGTTCGCCTGTGTGCCGTGGAACTCGGCGTGCATGCCTGGGAAGGCTTCGGTTTGCACGCCGATAAGCTCGATCTGCGGGCGCAGCGCCTTCGCCGCGATGGCCATGCCGGCAAGCAGACCGCCGCCGCCGATTGGCACGCACAGGCAATCGAGATCCGGGAAATCTTCGAGCATCTCGAGCGCCACCGTACCTTGGCCGGCGATGATGTCTTCATCGTCGTAGGGGTGCACGAAAACGAGGTTTTCGCTCTCGGCCAAATGCTGCGCGTGTTGACCGGCTTCGGTCAGGTGCTGTCCGTGCAGGATCACGCGCGCACCGAGCAGTCGTGTTTGCTGCACCTTGTTGAAGGGCGTGTTGAGCGGCATGACGATCGTCGCGGGTATGCCGAGCCGCGTGGCGTGATGGGCCACGCCCTGCGCGTGGTTGCCCGCCGACATGGCGATCACGCCGCGGCGGCGCTGCTCGGCATCGAGCCGTGACAGCTTGATGAACGCACCGCGTTCTTTGAAGGAGGCCGTGAATTGCTGGTTCTCGAACTTCAGGTACACCTCGGCGCCGGTCATGGCCGAGAGGGTTTCGGATTTGCGACACGGGGTACGGACGATCTGTCCGGCGAGCCGCGCGGCCGCTGCGCGGATTTCTTTCAGAGTGACGCTCATGCGGGCATGATACCGTTACAGAACGTGACCTGCGCCGCAGGCAGTTGATTCCCGATCGATGAGCGCCCCTTCCGCATCCCGATTCGAACGCTGGCGAACGACGACGTTTGCGCCATTCAAGCATCGCGCTTTCGCGCTGTTTTGGTGGGCGTCAGTCGTCTCGTCCTTTGGCAGCATGATTCAGACCGTGGGCGCCTCGTGGTTGATGGCAACCATTGCGCCCTCCCCGGACCGGGTGGCCCTAGTGCAGACCGCCGGCGCCTTGCCGTTCTTCTTCCTCTCGATGGTCGCGGGCGCCGTGGCCGATCTCTACGACCGGCGGCGGCTGATGTTGTTTGCGCAGTGGTTGATGCTGCTGGCCTCAGCCGCGTTGGCGCTGATCACGCTCTTCGGCAAGATCACGCCCGAGTTGCTGTTGCTGCTGACTTTCCTGATCGGTTGCGGCGCTGCGTCGTTCGCGCCGGCGTGGCAAGCGTCTATCGCCGATCAAGTCCCGCGCGAGCAGATTGCCTCTGCGGTGCTCGTCAATGCCGTGGGGTTCAATCTCGCGCGCAGCGTGGGTCCGGCGATCGGTGGCGTGATCGTGGCGGCAGCCGGGGCGGTGGTGGCGTTCGTGATCAACGCCGTCTCGTATATCGGCATGCTGGCCACCTTGTACTGGTGGCGCCTGCCGCGCGTCGTGAACCCGCTACCACCGGAACCGCTGGTGGCGGCGATCGCCGGTGGCATCCGTTATGTTCGCTTGTCACCCCACCTGATGGCGGTGATGGTGCGCGCCGTGCTGTTCACGGTGCCGATTTCAGCGGTGCCCGCGCTGATGCCGGTGGTGGCCCGTGATCTGCTCGGCGGTGGGGCGCCGACCTACGGCCTGCTGCTGGGCGGCTTCGGTGTCGGTGCCATGCTCGGTGCGCTCTCGAGCGCTACCTTGCGCGCGCGGTTCAGTAGCGATCGGTTGCTACGCATGTTGTGCGGTGTGGCGGCTCTCGCCATTGTGGCCATCGCGCAAAGCCCCTGGGCGGTGACCACGCTCTTGGCGCACGTCTTTGCCGGTGCCGTGTGGACGCTCGGCCTCGCCAACTTCAACATCGCCGTGCAGTTGTCCTCGCCGCGATGGGTAACGGGGCGCACGCTGGCCTTCTACCAAACCTTCGCGTTCGCCGGCATGGCAGCGGGTGCATGGTTGTGGGGGCACCTTGCGACCGGCGTCGGTCTGCGTGAGACGCTGACCGTGGCCGGGGTGTCTGCTTTGACGACCTTTGCGGTGGCGCACTGGTTGCCGATCTCCGTGGCGCGCATGGGATCTTTGGACCCGCACACCGTCACGGCCTTGGCACCCCCGCCGGTCGATTTGCATGAGACCTCAGGACCGATCGTCGTCACGATCGAGTACGAGGTGCCAGCGGCGAATGCCGAGCGCTTCGTTGCGGCCATCAACGAACTTGGCCGCATTCGTCGCCGTGACGGCGCGCGTCGCTGGTCGGTCTGTCAGGACCTCGACAACCCCGTGCAGTGGATCGAGCGGTTCGAAAGCCCGACCTGGGCCGATTACCTGCGTCGCCAGACCCGTCCCACGCTGGCCGATCAAGCGATACGCAAGGAGATCGCCGAACTCATCGAGGGTGAGCGGGGCTCAGTTCGCCGTTACATCGAGCGTCCGGCGGGTGCCGAGCCGCTGGTGAGCGGTGGCGGCCGGGAGCGCACCGAAGTGCCCGACGACACCGTCAGTCACGGCTAGCTCAGCCCTCGTCGACGTCGCGACCCGAGCGCAAGCGGGGCAGAGCAAGGGCGGCGAGCGCAGCGACGAGCAGCAGCGGCGCGATCATGACCGAGAACGACCACTGCCAACCCATGGACTGCACGACGAGCGGCACGAGGGCTGGGAACAGCGCGAAACCGATGCTGAGGGGAGCCGAGCCGCAGGCGGCGTACGCCGTGGTGCGCATGCGGGTGGGATACAGATCCGTGAGCAAGGCGCCGACCACCGCATTGCTACCGTAGAAAAAGGCACCCGTCAGCCCGAAGAGTGCCAGATCTTGCCAGCGTTCCTGCGGCAGCCACATGAGCGCGATCAAGGCCGCAGCGCCCAGCAGCGTCCAGATGGCGAACGTGTCGCGGCGTGGCAGGACGTATTCGCCGACCCAGGCTGCGGCCAGGTATCCGGCGATGGCGATGCCGTTGGAGAAGCCGACCAACTGTGCCGCCTCGGCCTGGGTGTAGCCGCGCACTTCCATGAAATAGGTTGGGAAGAAAAACGCCGTGCCGGCGTACGCGCAGCCGAACGCAAAGAACAGTACGATCGAGGCGATCGAGCGGCGTCGATAGTCACCCGAGAACATCTCCCGCAGCAGCCCCCAGTCGAGCCCTGCGGTCTTTTCGGCGGCGCGGTCGGCGGCAACGCGCGCAAAACGCTCGCTTTCGGGCAGTCGCCAGGCGATCAAAAAGGCGATCGGTACGATGGCAAAGCCGATGAAGAAAATCGATCGCCAGCCACTCTGTTCGAGCAGCGGCGCAGCGAGCATTGCGGCCAGGAACCAGCCGAGCGGGTAGCCGCACTGCAGCACGCCCATCAACATGCCCCGATGCTTGGCCGGCGCCGCCTCGGCGACATAGGCCGCCGTGATTGGGGCGAGCCCGGCCGCGAGTCCGAAGGCCAGGGCACGTACGACGGTGAGTTCGGTCAGATCGCGCACCAGGCCGTGCAGTCCGACGAACAGCGCTGACAGCGCGAGTAGGCCCGCCAGCGTCCAGCGCCGACCCCAGGTGTCGGCGGCGAGACCGGCGAACACCACCATGATCGCGGCGGCAATGAAACCGGCGGTGAGGATCAGGCCAACCACTTCGAGACCCACTTGGTACTCGGTCAGGATGCCCGGTATGGCATAGCCGAAGAGCGACTGGTCGAGGTTGCTGGCCGTCCAGGCGAACAGGCTGAAGATGAAGATGCTGACCCAGGAGGCGTGACGCGTGTTCATGGCCAAAATGGTAACGTGTTGGCAGGTAGATACCGCTATGATTTTTTTGTCGAGACCGTCTCAAGAGGGGTGTGTCATGAACGCCAACATCGAAACCCGTCCCGTCGAGCGTTTTTTCGCTGCGTATTCGGATGACCATCGCAACGCCACCAACCAGTTCTTGCATGTGCTGTGCGTTCCCGCGATCGTCTGGTCCCTGCTCGCCATGCTGTATGTCGTGCCCGTGCCCGGATTGCCAATCGGGACGCTGGCGGCCGTGTTGACCTTGGCGTCGGTCGTCTTCTGGCTGTGGTTGTCGTTACCGCTCGGGCTCGGGATGGTGGCGATCATGTTTGCGAGTCTCACGTTCACAGGCTCGTTGCATGAGTCATTGGGCAGTCAGGGTCTGCTGTATCTGGGTGCCGGCGTATTTGTGCTTGCCTGGATCGGGCAATTCATCGGTCACCACATCGAGGGCAAGCGCCCGAGTTTTTTCACCGACCTCGTGTACCTCATGATCGGTCCCGTGTGGGTGCTCGGCAAAGCGTATCGACGACTGTCGCTGCCGATCTGATATTGGGATCTGGCCCTCAGGGCGCGATCTCGCGTCCGTCCGGGTCGAAGTACCGCACGGGCGTGCACTCGATGTACGTCGCAGCGTGCTTGGGCTCGCATTTGAGCCGGGCGAGCGCCTGAGCGAGTTCCTTTGAGGCGAGACCGCAAGTGAACTCGTGCCAATGGATGCCGTTGCGATCCTGCAGGAACATGTCCACGCTCCAGCCCGCCGGGTAACACCAGGCGCGCCGCAGACACTCGCTACCCGGCACCCCCGACTCCGCGCAACGTTCGCGCGCGCAGGCGAAACCCTTATCCGGCGAGCCTGCCACGCACACGCCTGCCGAGCGCTCGGGGGCTTCGACATAGGCGATGCCTTTGGGGCCTTGAGCCGCCACCCAGGTGCTGCCGAGAGCGAGCAGCAAACCGACCAGCAGCGAGTAGGAACGGACCATGGCGTGACTCCTCGATCGCGGTGCCACCCGACAGGCGGCGCCGGTTGTATCAGTGGGGTAAATCGCTAGTATCAACGTCCGGATCATAAGTTGCCCGAGGGGTTATCGCATGTCCCGCGCAGTGTGTGTCATGGCCGTGGTGTTGGGGTTGCTGGGTTCGATCGGCGAGGCCGCGGAGCGTCGCTGGGTCGTCACTGTCGACAACGGTAAGCCTGCAGGGGAGTTGCTGATTCGATGCACGGCCGGTAGCGAGTGCTCGACACGCTACATCTTCAAGGACAACGGTCGCGGCCCCGAGATCAGCGAGACGTTCCGCATTGCTGCCGACGGCACATTCGCGAACTACGAGGCCAAGGGCAGCACGACGTTCGGTTCCAAAGTCGACGAGCGATATTCGGCACGCGGCAACAGTGGACGTTGGCAGTCGACGACGGAGCAGGGCAGTGCAGCCCAGGTGGCGGGCAAGTTGTACTTGCCGCTGAATGGCACGGAGGCCGTGATCGATCGCGTGCTCGCGCTCACCCGTGATGGCAAGAGTGTCGAGTTGTTGCCCGTCGGCACGTTGTCTCGTCGAACCTTGCGCACTGTGCAAGTGGGCCGCGGCGCGATGCAACAGGAGGTGGCGCTGATCGCGATCACCGGGCTTGGCCTCACGCCGTATTTCGTCTGGGCGAGCACGGGCGCCGAGGAAAGTTTCTTTGCCTCGATCGCTCCCGGTTACTCGGCGACGATGCCGCAGGGGTACGAGGCGGAGGCTGCTGAGCTCGGGCGCGTGCAAAACGAGGCCGAGACGGCGCTGCTTGCCGGCATGACGGCTCGCCTCGGCACGCCGATGGAGGGCCTCAGCGTGATCCGCAATGCGCGTTTGTTCGACAGCGAGAACGCGCGCCTTCGTGAAGGTCTCTTCGATGTTCACGTGCTGCGGGGTCGAGTCGCCGGCATCCGTCCGGCGGGCAACTCAGGCGAGCACATCGCAGCCCTGCGAACGCTCGATGCGGGCGGACGCGTGTTGTTGCCGGGCCTTTTCGATATGCACGGACACGTCGGTCGGTGGGAGGGCGGTTTGAACCTCGCCACCGGGGTCACCACCGTGCGCGATCTCGGTAACGACAACGCCACGCTGCAGAACATCATCGACGAGACGGCAGCCGGTGCGGTGTTCGGGCCGCGCATTGTGCCGACTGGTTTTCTCGAAGGCGAGAGCCCGTACTCGGCGCGCAATGGCTTCGTCATCAGCACCCTGGAGGAAGCCAAGCGTGCCGTCGACTGGTATGCGGCGCACGGCTATCCGCAGATCAAGATCTACAACAGCTTCCCGCGGCAGCATCTGCGCGAAACCGTGGCTTACGCGCATTCGCTGGGCTTGCGCGTCAGTGGTCACGTGCCGGCATTCATGCGCGCCAGCGAGGTGGTCGAGGCGGGGTTCGATGAACTCAACCACATCAACCAAATGGTGCTGAACTTCCTGGTCGATTCGCAGACGGACACGCGTACGCTGCAGCGCTTCTATCTGCCCGCCGAGAAAACCGCGGGGATCGATTTCGAGGGACCCGCCGTGCGCGAGTTCATCGAGCTGCTCAAGCGACGTAACGTCAACATCGACCCAACGCTGACGACATTCGATTTTCTCCGCCAACGCGACGGCGAGATGTCGCAGGCCTTTGCGGCTATTGCTGCCAACTTGCCCGCCACCTTGCAGCGCAGTTTCTTGAGCGGCGGGATGGAGATCCCGAATGCGGCCAAGTACAGTCGCACGTTGGCTGATCGCGGCAGTATCGAGGTCGGCAAGCTCGCCGATCTCGTGCTGATCGATGGAGATCCGACCACCGACATCACGGCCTTGCGGCGCGTGGCACTCGTGGTCACGCAGGGGCGGAGCATCGAGCCGTCCGCCGTATTCAAGGAACTGGGCATCAAGCCGTTCGTCGGCGAGATGCCGCGCTGGCAATCGGCTGCAGGTCAATGACAGTCGATTACGCGCGCATTCCGGATCTGCCCGCGGAGGTGTTCGTCGCGCCGCTGCGCAAACCGTCACACCTCGGAGCCGACTGGCTGGAGCCCGCGCAACGGGATTACTCCGTTGATGACCATCGGCTCTGGGACGAGTTGTTCGCCCGGCAGATGCGCCTGTTACCCGGGCGTGCCTGCAGTGAGTTCATGCGCGGCCTTGAGCGGCTGGAACTTGGGCGCGGTGGCGTGCCGGAACTTGCGGCGATCAACTCACGCCTTCGCACGTTGACGGGCTGGCAGGTCGTGCCGGTGCCGATGCTGATTCCCGATCACGTGTTTTTCTACCACCTGGCCAATCGACGATTCCCGGCAGGCAACTTCCTGCGGACGCGGGAGAACTTTGATTACATCGAGGAACCGGATGTGTTCCACGACGTGTTCGGCCACGTTCCGCTGCTCACCGATCCGACATTCGCCGAATATCTGCAGGCCTATGGGCGCGCGGGCTGGAAGGCGCTGCGCTACAACCGGCTTAAAGCACTGAGCGCACTCTACTGGTACACGGTGGAGTTCGGACTGATGCTCGAGGGTGGCGAGTTCCGTGCGTACGGCGCCGGAATCCTCTCAGGCCCCACGGAAACTGTTTTTGCGCTCGAAAGTGCTTCGCCGCATCGCATTCATTTATCGGTCGATCGGGTAATGCGCACCGACTATGCGATTTCAGATCTGCAGGCGAGTTACTTCGTGATCGAATCGTTCGCTGAACTCTTCCACCTGACCGAGCAGCGAGGCTTCGAGCCGATCTACGAGTCGCTGGCGCCGGGTTTCGTGTACGCCAAGAGTGCCACGCTGGACACGGACCACATCTACCATCGCGGTACGCAGGAATATCACCTGCGCGGCGGCCGTGGCAGCGGGGTGGCTCTTACTGCTTGAGCGGCTTGTAGGTGAACTTTTGCCCGGCGACCGAGGCCTCGTACATCAGGCCACCCTTGGCGATGGTGAAGACAGCCATGCCCTTGTAGAACTCGCCGCGATTTTTGGCGTCTTTCTTTCCTGCGCTGATGCCTGCACTGGAGCCGGTGGTGCTCGCTGAGGCGCTGGCTCCCGCGGTCACGGCCACGGCACCGACACCGGCGCCAAAGCCGAACTCACCCGAGGTGAATTCGTCGAGCGCTCGCTTGTCCTGCAACAGCACGATCTGACTGTAGGCTTGGCCGCCTGCCTGAAAGCCGAGGCTAAGCTGCGTTAGCAGCACATCACCGATGTAGCGCCCCTGCTCGTAAACGCGCCCCGTGCCGACAGCGCCGCCAACGCCGAGACCGCCTTTGCCCACGGTCGGAAACACGGCGTAGCCGTAACTGCGACCAAAGAGTTCGCCGCTTTCACCCGCATTCTGGAAGAGCTCGACGGTTTTCTTGTACTCGTCTGCCGCGGCGCGTGGCGAGACCACGGTGAAGGCGAGGGCCACGAGAGTCAGCAGTGCGATACCGGCTTTGCGAACAGGCTGAATCATGGTCGGCAACTCCAGAGCGAAAAAACAATGCGCGAATGCTACCGCGTTTGCGATTTGGTTACACTGCATGGACCATGAGCATTCCTGCAAAGTTCCGAAAAACCTCGGCAGTACATCCCACGGCCTTGCGACGCTGGGCGGCATCAATCTTGATCATGCTGTCGGCGCTGGTGCCCGCCAGCCTCGTTGCCGCAACGCCGTCGAGCTCGTCGCCCGTGTCCGTGCTGGTCTTCGGTGGCTCTGGTCAACTCGGCTCCCTCGTGGTGCGCGCTGCGCTCGCCGAGGGGCACAAGGTGAGCGTTTTCGCGCGCGAGTCCTCCAACATGCAGCGCTTGCAAGGTCTGCCGGTGACGGTGATCCGCGGTGACGTGCGCGAGGCCACTGATGTCGAGCGGGCTCTCAAGAGCCAGTCCTTCGATATCGTGGTCGATGCGCTCGGGCGTAGCGAGTCGGGGGTGGAGTTCTACGAGCAAGCCGCTCGGCACATTACCCGCGCGGCGGCCGCCACCGGGGTCAAGCATCTCATCCACCACGGCTCGGTGGGTGTCGCCGAGAGTCGAGCAGCCTACCCGCCCAATCGATTCCCGGAGCGCAGTCCGCTGTTCGTCAGCAAAGGGGCCGCGGAGAAGTTGGTACGCGACAGCGGGATCACCTACACCATCATCCGTAACGCGGTGCTGCGTCCCTTGCCAGCTGGGCAAGAGGATCGGGCGCAACTGCTTGAGGATCCGCTGACCTTCGGTGCCGTCTCCCGCGAGGGCGTGGCTCGCTTGACCGTGCAGTGCTTTCGCGACCCGCGCTGTACCAATCGCACCTTTCACGCCATCGATGCGGGAATCCAGTACCAATGACTACGGAATTTGGCATCGTGATGGAGGCGTCGCCCGGCTATACCGCACGCCTCGCGCAGCAGATTGAGGCACTCGGCTTCGATATTCTGCTGTGTCCCGATACGCAAAATCTAAGCCCGGATCCGTTCGCGCAGCTCGCGCTGGCGGCGCAGACGACCACGCGCCTGAAACTCGGCACCGGGGTTACCAACCCCGTCACTCGGGATGTGGCGGTCACGGCCTGTGCACTCGCCACGCTGCAGGCCGAGTCGCAGGGGCGGGTGATCTGCGGGATCGGTCGTGGTGATTCGTCGGCCGCGCACATCGGCATCCGTAACGGCACCACGGCGCAGCTGCGCACGTTCGTGCAGCGGCTGCAGGCGTATACGCGTGGCGAGACGATCGACCGCGATGGCACGCCATCGCGGCTGCGATGGTTTGACAGCCTCAAGGTCGATCCGGTGATCGTCGATGTAGCCTGCACCGGGCCGCAGACCATCGCGATGGCGGTCGATGTGGGTGACCGTGTGAGTTTCGCCGTCGGCAGCGCGCCGGAGCGCATCCGCTGGGCGATGGATGTGGCGCTGGCACGGCTCAAAGAAACGGGTCGGCCGCGCGAGTCTTTGCGCATCGGAGCCTACGTCAATCTGGTCTGCGATCCGGACGAGCAGCGGGCCATCAACCTCGGGCGCATGATCTCCGGGATGGTCGCCCACTTTGCCGGCATGAAAGACGCACCGCTTGATCATCTGCCTGAGAAGCTGAAAACGCTCGCAGCGCACATGCAGTCGGGTTACGACATGAAGCACCACGCGCAGGAAGAGGGCCAGCACCTGCAGGTGGTGCCCGACGATTTCGTCGATTGGTTCTCGATTTGCGGACCGCCGGCCAAGTGCCGTACCCGACTCGGCGAGTTGATCGACATGGGACTCGATCATGTCTACCAGCTCGGCGGATCGCCTGTGCCGCATCCGCATGGGGCGCGTCAGGCCGCGATGGTCGAGCAGGCGCGTTTATTCGCGACCGAGGTTATCCCGCACTTCCGCTGACGCGGACCCGGTTACAGCGCAGCGAGCACTTCGAGACTGGCCCGCTCAGCAGATTCGAGCGCGGCCTCCATGCCTCGTGACGCGATGGCGGTGTGTTCGCCGCAGAAAAAAAGCCTGCCGTGCGGTACGGCCATACTGCGCACGAATTCATTGACCTGTCCGGGTCCAAAGATAGCCCAGGTGCCGCCGGCAAACGGGTCGCGCTCCCACGAGTGCACGGCGGCCACCTGCAAGGCACCGCGTGCCGCCGGTCGCAGGCGTTCGATGTCGGCAATGATCATGCGGCCGGCTTCCGCCACTGGGAAACGATCGAGATAGCGGGCCGTGCCTGCGCTGCACCAGACGGTCAGTGTGGTGACTCGTGCGGGGTTCTCGAGATCACGGTTAGCGAGGATGGAGCCGGAAATTCCATCGCTCCACATGGCCGGGCTCAAGCCATCGTCCTCCCAGAAAGCGCGCTTGGGCAGCAGATGGAACTGGGTGATGGGTTTCGCGCCCAGCAAGTGGATAGCGCGGCGCTGCGCCGGGGGCGGCAGCGGGTCGATCGCCACATGACGCAACACCGGGAAGGGCATCGAGCACACGACGGCCTTGGCGCGGTGCCGACTGCCATCGCTACAGTGCACCTCAGCGCTGCGCTCGGCGAGTTCGATGGCCGTGACGATTTTGCCTTGCAGCAGGTCGCCGCGCAGGCGCCGCGCCATGGCGAGCGGCAGGTTCTGGTTGCCCCCGCGCACGACACCCGTGAAGGTGTCGGCGGCGTTGGTATTGCGTTGGTTGATGGTTTGCCAGTGATCGACGAACGCCAGCTGCAGGATCGACACATCGTGAGCCGAATCGGTGCCGTAGGGCATGTTGGTTTCATAACCAAGGGCGATTTCGGCATCGCTTGCGCCCTGCGCGCGCAAAAAATCGTGTACCGAAACATCGAAGGCGGCGTGCTTCTCATCGTGCCAGTTTTCGAGATCCTTGAACGGCCGGTGCCGTCGCAGCAGCGCGCGACCCCAGGCGCCCGGGAGCAGCTTCCGGGCGTCGCCAGTGAACGGATTGCGCAAATGTTCGGGCCAGCGCGCTTCGCTGATGTGTTCGCCGCCGATGAACAGTTCCTGCCGGTCGGGATACGCCGCGTAGCGCGGCGCATGGTTTAAAAACTCGACGCCATGACGCGCGGCTGCCGCGAGCACTCGACCATAGGCGCGTGAGACGGTGTTGCCGCCGACCTCGGGCTGACCCGGCAGGTCGAAAAGGGAGTAGAGCCGCCCGCCGATGCGCCGGCGTCCCTCAAGCAGTGTGATGCGCAGCCCGTTCTCCTCGAGAGTGAGGGCGGTCTCGAGGCCCGAGAGGCCGGCTCCGATCACGATCACATCGGCCGCGGTATCTGCGCTGTTCATGGCTGCTGGACGCTGCTGGAATGGGTTCTAAAGCATATACGCCGCAGTGTAAGGTGTGGGTTCTTGCAGAGGAGCAGCCCCGTGTCCGAGCCCTTGTCCTCTACAGCGATGCTGGAATTGTCGTCTCTCAGCGGCATTCCGGTCGATGATGCGGCGATGGCCGAGCGCATCGCTGCGGGTGCGGCGGCCGCCGTCGAAGCCGTGCGCAATGTGGCGGCCGCTCAAGGCGCGTTCGACCTCGATCAATGGCTGTTTGACGTCGAACCCTCGGGATACCTCGCTCTGCTCGAGCAACTGGCGGAGGATGCCCGGTGAGGGATCTGACCGAGGCGGTCGACGGACTGCGTGAGGGTCGGCTGCACAGTGTCGAGTTAGTGCGCGAGGCCATCGCTCGGGCGCGTCTCGCCCAATTGCGTCACAACTGCTTCGTACACATTGATGTCGAGGGTGCGACAGCGGCTGCGGAGATGGCGGACGCCTTGCTGCAGGGCTGTGCGCGTGAGGGCGTACGCCCGCCGGGCGCGCTGCTCGGCGTGCCTGTGGCGCACAAGGACATGTTTGAGCGCGAGGGTCGACCGACCCGCTGTGCCTCCAAGGTGCGTAAGCCACGAGCGGCGCGGCGCAACGCGACTGTGGTATCGCGCCTCGATTTGGCCGGCGCCATCGATCTCGGTACGTTGAACATGGCGGAGTTCGCGCTCGGTGCGACCGGGCACAATGCGGCGACGGGTGATTGCCGCAACGCTTGGGATCCGCAGTTCATTTCGGGCGGCTCCTCAAGCGGGTCGGCCGTGGCTGTCGCAAGCGGTGCTGTATTCGCGAGCCTCGGATCCGACACGGGCGGTTCGGTGCGCATTCCGGCTTCGGCCAATGGCATCGTGGGTCTTAAGCCCACGTACGGGCTGATTCCGCGCACCGGCAGCATGAAGCTCTCGCCGTCGATCGATGTGATCGGCCCCATGGCGCGCTCCGCGCGTGACGTCGCGCTGCTGCTTGAAGTGCTCGCGGGTGCGGACGGCATGGATGCCTGCAGTTCCTCGCGAGCTCGGCCGCGGTATGTGCAGGAGGTCACCCGCGGCGTTGAGGGTCTGCGCATTGGCATCCCGCGCAATCATTTCCCCGTGGGTGTGGCGCCGGTGATCCGCGCCGCGATGGACGCATCGCTCGCCCTGCTTGAGCGTGCGGGCGCAACACTGGTACCGCTCGAGATTCCCGAGGCGGTGGCGTCGATGGCGGAGTTGAGTCGTGCGGTGGTCTACGCCGAGGCGACAGCGCTACACGGTCAGGCCCTGCGCCAGGTGGGCGCTCGTTACACGCCTCAGGTGAGGCTGCGTGCGAGCACCGGCCTCGGCATCCCCGCGCCGCTCTATCTCGAGGCGCTGCAGTGGCGGCTGCCGGTGCTGCGGCAGTTCGTGGAGCAAGTGTTCTCGCGCTGTGATGTGTTGCAGACGCCGACGATTCCGATTCCCGTGCCGCGTCGCGACGAGACCGATGTCGGTGCGGGGCCGGCGCTTTGGGAGCTGCTGGCGCAACTGGTGCGTTGCACGGCGTGCCCGCGGGACTCGACAGTCGTGGCTTGCCGATCGGCGCGCAATACGTGGCGCGACCGTTTGCCGAGGCGATGTTGCTGCGCGTCGCTGCGGTGCAGCAGCGCGAGGCGCCGCTACCGCTGCCGCCGCCGCTGCATTAGAGCGCGAGCGCCGAGAACTTGCCGCGGAAGTAGCCGAGCGGCACGCCTTCGGCGACGGCGACACTTAAGACCTCGCCGAAGAAAATGCGATGTGTTCCGACATCGTTCTGTGCACTGACGCGGCATTCGAGGTTCGCTAGCGCTCCGCTCAAAAGCGGCACGCCGCTGTGCCCTGTCATCGTGGCCACGCCTGCGAACTTGTCCGGTTGCTTGGTCGCAAAGCGCTGCGCGAGTTCCTGCTGCGTGGCCTGCAGGATATTGACGGCGAATAGGCCGCTGTCGATCAGCGTTCGACATGTGGCGGACTGCCGATTGAGACAGACCAGCAGGGTGGGTGGCTGCAGGGTGACCGAGGCCACGGCCGTGGCGGTGATGCCCTGCATCTCGCCGCCGTGAGATGTGGTGATCACGGTGACGCCGCTCAAAAAGCGGCTGATGGCATCGCGGTATGCGGTTTCGGTCACGGACATGGTCGGGGTAAATCTACTTAGGTATTACTCCGTACATACTGCCACGCGTCGTGCGATTAGTCTTGGCTCAACGGCAGCACGCTCATCCCCCCTCCCGAGTCGCTGCCCGCATCAAGCCCCGCCTTGCGCGGGGCTTTTTTTGTATCCTTGCTGCGGATCCCGCCGATGCACAGCGAAGACTTTCCTCAACCGTTACGCGAAGAAGCCGCACACGTGTTCGGCTGCAGCGACTTCGTCGCCGAAAGCTTCGCACGCGATGCCGAGTTGTGGGCCGACTTGCAGCGTCATGAGGCCTTGCTGCAGTTGCGAACGGCAGGCGGCCGGTCGTGCTGGCCAGGCGATATGCGACCGGAACTCTCCGCGTCTGAGAGTGAATGGCAGTCGTGGCTGCGACGCTGGCGCCGCCGCGAGATGGTGCGCATCGCGTGGCGCGATCTTAGCGGTCGGGCCACGCTCGAGGAGACGCTCGAGGATCTCTCTGCCTTCGCCGATGACGCCGTGGCTCTGGCCACCGAGATCGCCACGCAGATCACGACGGCTCGTTATGGCGCTGCGCAGTATGCCGACGGATCCCCGATGCCGCTCGTCATCGTCGGTATGGGCAAGCTCGGCGGTCGGGAGCTGAACTTTTCCTCCGATATCGATCTTGTGTTCCTCTTTCCCGGCTATGGCGAGACCGCTCATGCCGCACCGGTGAGCCACGACGAATATTTCATCCGGGTGGGGCAGGCACTGTTGCGCTTGCTGGCCACCGTAACTGTGGATGGGTTCGTTTTCCGGGTGGACATGCGGCTGCGACCGTTCGGCGACTCGGGCCCGCTCGCCTGCGGCTTCTCGGCGTTCGAGGACTACCTGCTGCAGCACGGCCGAGACTGGGAGCGCTACGCCTGGGTCAAGGCGCGGGCGCTCACGGCATCCGAGGCCTATGCGGACCTCTATGCCGAGGCTGTGCGACCCTTTGTCTATCGTCGCTATCTCGATTTCGGCGTCTTCGAGAGCCTGCGCGAGATGAAGCAACTCATCGAGAAGCAGGTGGCGCGCCGCGATCTCGTGGGTCACATCAAGCTGGGCCCGGGCGGCATTCGCGAGATCGAGTTCATCGTGCAGGCATCGACGTCTGCAAGGGCAGCGGTTGTTCGAAATCCTGCCGCAACTCGGTCGCAGCAAGTTGCTGCGACCACAGGTGATTCAGCAGCTCGATGCCGCCTACCGGTATCTGCGTACGCTCGAGAATCGGCTGCAGATGCTGCGCGATGCGCAGACCCATTCCTTGCCGCTCGATGAATCGGCGCGCGACAAGCTCGCGCGGGCGATGGGGGAGCTGTGCTGGGCGGATCTCACGCACCAGTTGCAGCACCACCTTGATCGCGTTCAACGCGAATTCAACGCGCTTGTCTTCGCGCCGATCGGCGAACGCGAGGGCGGCAGCGAGGCGATCGCTACCGCGCGAACCGAAGGCGGGTGGACCGTGCTGTGGGACGAGGCCACCACGCCTGAGACGCTGCGCGAGTGGCTGCGATCGCGGGGTCTCGACGACGCGGAAGACCTTGCTCGTCTGCTGGTGGATTTTCGGGACAGTGCTGCGGTGCGGCGACTCGATGCCGTGGCGACCCGCCGCCTGCAATTGCTGCTGCCCGAGTTGTTGGCTGCGCTGAGTGGAGATGACGAGTGCCGCGTGTTGGTGATGCGAATCCTGCGGGTGCTCGAGGCGATCGGGGGTCGCTCCTCGTATTTTGCGCTGCTCAACGAAAATCCGGTGGCGCGAGCCCGGTTTCTCACGGTGTGCCGGGGTGGCGACTTCCTGGTCCAGCAGTTG
>RGWK01000130.1 GCA_010029775.1 Gammaproteobacteria bacterium | reverse complement strand
TGGTGTCGCGGATCTTCTGCCGCAGCGCGTCGTCCAGTTGCACGTGCTCGCGCAGACGGACGAACAACACGACCCGCACGTCGTCCTGCCATTGCTGGCCGATGCACAGTGACTCGAGGATCTCGGGCAGCGTCTCGACCTGGCGGTAGATTTCGGCTGTGCCGATGCGCACGCCACCGGGGTTGAGCACGGCATCGGAGCGACCGAGAATCACGAAGCCGCCATGTGCGGTGCGCTCCGCATAGTCACCGTGATGCCAGACCCCTGGGAAACGCGTGAAGTAGGCCGCTCGATAGCGCGAGCCGTCGTCATCGCCCCAGAAACCGAGCGGCACGGATGGGAAAGTCTGCCGGCAAACGAGTTCGCCGCGCTCACCGGGCGGCAGTGATCGGCATTGATCGTCGACCACATCGACCGCCATGCCGAGTCCCGCGCATTGCAATTCACCGCGCCACACGGGGCCGGTCGGGTTGACCATGCAGAACGAGGAGATGATGTCGGTGCCGCCCGAAATGGAACTCAGCAGCACATCGCTCTTGATGGCGCGGTAGACAAAATCGAAACCATCCGGCGCGAGCGGCGAGCCGGTGCTGATCACGGTGCGCAGTGCCGGCAAGGACACGTGCTCGCGCGGCGCGTAGCCGGTCTTGTCGAGACTCGCCAGATATTTGGGGCTCGTACCGAAGATCGTGATGTGCTCGCTCTCGGCCATACGCCACAGGACACTCGGATCGGGGTGCGTCGGCGAACCGTCGTACAGCATCAAGGTCGCGCCCGCTACGAGTCCGCTCGCCAACCAGTTCCACATCATCCAGCCGCAGGTCGTAAAGAAGAACAAGCGGTCGCTACGACGCAGATCAACGTGCAGCAGATGCTCTTTGGCATGCTGTAGCAGCGTGCCGCCGGCGCCGTGCACGATGCACTTGGGTTTGCCGGTGGTCCCCGAGGAATACATGATGAACAGCGGATGGTTGAACGGCAGCCGCGTGAAGCCGAGCTTGGCGCCCGGAGTCCCGAAACTGGCGAAATGCAGCACGCTGCGGCCGCCCGTTGCCGACTGCAGCGGCGTGAGATCCGGAGTCTGCGCAACGTAGCCGACCACGATGATGGTGCGCACGGAGGGCAACTGCGCCACCACGGCGGCCATCGGCGCGAGCGAGTCGTGCGTTTTGCCGGCGTAGTGGTAGCCATCCGCCGTAATGAGTACGGTCGGCGCGATCTGACCGAAGCGATCGAGGACGCCCGCAATGCCGAAGTCCGGCGAGCACGACGACCAGATGGCGCCAAGGCTCGTGGCCGCAAGCATTGCGATCACGGCCTCCGGGATATTCGGCAGAAAGCCTGCGACGCGATCACCGGGACCTACGCCCGCGGCCTTGAGTCCTGCGGCAATGCGACCGACTTCCGCATGCAGCTGACGATACGAGAGTGCGCGGCGTGTGCCACGCTCGGTGTAAGCGATGAGCGCCGGTTGCTCATCGCGCCAGCGCAGCAGGTTTTCGGCGAAGTTCAGTTGCGCGCCGGGGAACCACTCGGCCCCTGGCATGCGCTCGCCATGGCGCAGCACCGGCGCGTCGGCCCAGTCGGCTTTGATGTCCGCGAAATGCGCAAGCTCGAACCAGAACGCGTCTGATTGCCGCAGGCTCCAGGCATGCAGGGATGCGTAATCGTCGAATGCGAGCTCACGCCGTGCGCGCAGGCACTGCATGAAGCGATGCAGATTGCTGCTCTCGATGCGTTCGGCGGACGGGCTCCACAGCGGCTGATTGCTCATCTGGGCGTGTCTGCTCAGAGCGACTGGTAGATCGGCCCCGAGCCACCCTCAGGCGTCGTCCAGTCGATGATCTGGTACGGATCCTTGATGTCGCAGGCCTTGCAGTGCACGCAGTTGGCCGAGTTGATCTGCAGTCGCTTGCCGCCCGCGCCGTCATCGACCATTTCGTAGACGTTGGCCGGGCAGAAGTTCTGGCAGGGATTGCCGAACTCCTGCGCACAGCGGGTGGCGCAGATCGTGGTGTCGCGCACCTTGAGGTGCACGGGTTGGTTTTCCTCGTGAGAGTTGTTGGCGAAGAACACCGAGGCCAAGCGATCGCGTGGCGGCAGATTGCGGTCCACCCAACCGCGATCGGGTGACTCGAACTCCGCGAGTCGACGCGTCTCGGCGTAGGCCGCGGTGTTGCGCAGTGTCCAGGGCGTGCGACCACCCGTGACGGTTTCGAGTGCGCTGTTGACGAGCGCGAACCACAGACCGCGCTTGAAGCCGGGTTTGATGTTGCGCACCTTGCGCAACTCGTCCATGCCGGGTGAGGCCCGAAAGCGTGCATCGAAGCCTTGCGGCGAATCGGTTTCAGCGAGGTGCTCGCCGGCGAGCATGCCGCAGCGGATCGCTTGATGGATGCCCTTGATCTTGGCGACGTTCAGCGTGCCCGCGGCATCGCCGATCAGCAGTGCACCCGGCATCTCAAGCTTGGGCAGCGATTGCCAGCCACCGGCGGCGATGGTGCGCGCACCGGCTGCGAGAATCTCACCGCCCTCGAGCAGCGGCTTGATGCTCGGGTGATGCTTGAACTGCTGGAAGGCCTCGAAGGGCTTCAACCGCGGGTCCCGGTAGTCGAGACCTACGACATAGCCGATGTACACGCGGTTCTTGTCGAGGTGATAGAGAAAACTGCCGCCGTAGGTGCCGCTGTCGAGCGGCCAGCCAATGCTGTGTTGGATCAGGCCTGGCTCCACGCGCCCCTCGGGCAGTTGCCACAGCTCTTTGAAGCCGAGGCCATAGGTCTGCGGATCGCAGTCGGCATCGAGCGCATAGCGTTTGATCAGTTGTTTGCTGATGCTGCCGCGACAGCCCTCGGCAAGCACCGTGATGCGCGCGCGGACTTCCGGGCCCGGCGCGAAGTTCGGACCGATTTCACCGGACTTCTCGATGCCCATATCGCCGATTTGCACGCCGGCGACCGAGCCATCCTCGTTGAACAGGGGCACCGCCGCAGCGAACCCCGGAAACACATCGACGCCGAGTGCCTCGGCGCGCTGCGCGAGCATGGGCGTCAGCAACCCCAACGAGATGATGAAGTTGCCCTCGTTGTGCTGCTGCGGTGGAGTCGGCAGGCGGATGCGCCCGGTTCGCGTGAGCAAAGAGAATTCGTCACGTTTGGCGGGGATGCAGATTCCGGGCGGCGTGTCGCGCCAACCCGGCAGCAGTGCATCGAGTGGGCCAGGTTCAAGCACTGCACCGGAGAGCGCCTGAGCGCCGATCGCCGAGGCCTTCTCCAGCACGCAGACCGTGAGGTCCGGCTTGCGCTGCTTGAGCGAGATGGCGCAGGCGAGACCTGCTGGGCCACCGCCTACCACCAGCACGTCGTATTCCATCACATCACGTTCGATCGCTTCTGCCATGGGCTTATCGTCTCTTGCAGAGTGTTTGATTCGGGTTATTTGGGTTGCATGCGGATCGCGCCATCGAGGCGGATCGTCTCGCCATTGAGCATGGCGATCTCGTAGATCGACTCGACGAGGCGGGCGTACTCGTCCGGACGGCCGAGGCGTGCCGGAAACGGAATCTGGCTCGACAGCGAAGCCTGCATTTCCGGTGTCATGCCGCCCACCATCGGCGTGTGGAAGATGCCGGGCGCAATGGCCACGACGCGAATGCCGAAGGCCGCGAACTCGCGCGCCATCGGCAGGGTCATGCCGGCGATGCCGGCCTTCGTGGCCGAATAGGCGGCTTGGCCAATCTGTCCTTCGAACGCAGCCACCGAGGACGTGTGGATGATCACCCCGCGCTCGCCGTCGGCATTCGGTACGTTGCGCTGCATCAGCGCCGCAGCGGCCTTGTCGCACAAGAAGGTGCCGATCAAGTTGATGTGCACCACCTTGGCAAAGAAATCGCCCGCCATCGGTCCGTGACGACCGAGCACGCGGCCTGCACCGATGATGCCGGCACAGTTGACGAGCAGATCGATCCCGCCCATCGCACTGGCAGCCGCATCCATCGCCGTGTTGACCTCGCTCTCGGCGGTGACATCGCAACGCAGATACCGCGCGGCGGCACCGAGGCTTGCGGCTGCGGTGCGACCGGCTTCGTCCTGGATGTCGAGCAGCGACACCTGTGCACCGCGCGAGATGAGGTACTTCGCAACGCCGAGTCCAAGACCTGAGGCGCCGCCGGTGATGACGGCACGCGCGCAGGTGATGTCCATGCTCAGAGCCTCTCGATGGCGATTGCCGTGGCCTCGCCGCCACCGATGCACAGCGCCGCAACGCCGCGGCGCAGGTTGCGCTGTACCAAGGCATGGGCGAGCGTCGCGACGATGCGCGCGCCGGTCGCGCCGATCGGGTGACCGAGTGCGCAGGCACCGCCGTTGACGTTGAGTTTCTCGGCCGGGATGCCAATGTCCTGTGCCGCTGCCATGGAGACCGCTGCGAAGGCTTCATTGACTTCGAACAGGTCCACATCCGCCGCGCTCCAACCCGTTTTGGCGAGCAGCGTACGAATCGCACCGACCGGGGCGAGCGTGAACCACTCGGGTTCCTGTGCGTGGCTGGCGTAACCCGCGATGCGTGCAAGCGGCTTGAGGCCCCGCGCCATCGCCAGGGTTTCGCTGACGAGCACTGCCGCGGCGGCACCGTCCGAGATCGACGAGGAACTGGCGGCCGTGACCGAGCCGTCCTTGCGGAAGGCGGGTTTGAGCTGCGGGATCTTTGCGATATCGCAGGTGAAGGGCGTCTCGTCGCGCTCGACGACGGTCTCCCCTTTACGACCTTTCACGGTGACCGGCACGATCTCCGCCCGGAACGCGCCGTTATTGATGGCGGCGAGGGCGCGCTCCACAGAGCGGGTCGCGAAGGCATCCTGATCGGCGCGCGTGAAGTTGTAGCGGCTCGCGGTGTTCTCCGCGAAGCAGCCCATCATCTGGCCGTCCCACGGGCTTTGCAGGCCATCGAAGAACATGTGGTCCAAAATCTCGCCGTGACCCATGCGATATCCGGCTCGCGCCTTGGGCAGCAGATACGGCGCATTGCTCATCGACTCGAGGCCGCCCGCAACAGCGACCTCGATCTCACCCGCACGAATCTGGTCGGCTGCCATCATGATCGCCTTGAGGCCCGAGCCGCACATTTTATTGATCGTCGTGGTCGGCACGGCCGAGGAGATCCCGGCACCGAGCGCGGCTTGTCGGGCGGGCGCCTGGCCGAGTCCAGCCGGCAACACGCAGCCCATGATGACTTCCTGCACATCGGCTGCGCTGAGTCCCGAGCTCTCGATCGCGCCACGGATCGCGGCGGCACCGAGTTGCGGAGCCGTGACCGGCGTAAGTACGCCTTGAAAGGCGCCGATTGGGGTACGACGCGCAGCGGCAATGACGACGGCAGGTTTCATGGCGTTCCTTGGAATTCCAGCAGCAGGTGGCGAAGTGACCTGGGCTGGCGAGTTTAAAACAAGCCGCCGCGCTCAGGCGAGCAAGTCCGGCTCACCCACGCGCTCGAGAATGGCCTGTCGGGTGAGCTGCCGCAATTCGGCTGCGGCTTTTTCCGGCGGCAGTTCCGCGGCGGGTGCGAGAGCCGGCAGCAACTCGACGTCGATGTGGCCTGGGCGCGGAAAAAACAGCGGGCTCGGCAGGATATGACGGGTGCCGCGAATCACGCAGGGTACAACCGGACAGCGCGCGTACGCCGCGCTCATGAAGGCGCCACTGTGAAATTTCAGCAGGCCCGGTTTGCCGATGAACGTTCCTTCGGGAAAGAACAGCAGCGACTGGCCGCTCGTGGCCGTGCGCAGCACGCGCCGCGCATCGCGGCCGCCCTGGTGTGCATTGAAGCGCTCGACGAACTGCGTGCCGAGCCGTTTGAGCAGCAGACCCGCCAGCGGCACCTCGGCCATTTCGCGCTTGACGACGTAGGCGTAGCTCTCGGGCAGCACGGCCTTGACCACGAGGGCGTCGATGTAGCTTGCGTGATTGGCGGCGACCACGCATTGCCCGGTTGGCAGGTGCTCCGCACCGCGTAAGGTCAGCCGGATAAACAGCACTTTGAGGATCAGCCGGGAGGCGAC
>RGWK01000129.1 GCA_010029775.1 Gammaproteobacteria bacterium | reverse complement strand
GCGCTACTCCAATGCCGAGGAACATTGTCTGACTTTCGCGGGTGCACAGGCCGCCCGTTTGCTCTTCACCAAGCGTCGGGTCACACAGGTCAACCTGTACATGCCGGCGACCATCGTCGATGCGACCGGATCGACGCGACCCAATTTCGGCTGGATCGAATCCCTGATGGGTCTGCACCTCGGCAAGTGCGTACTCGTTACCGGTGGTTCGGCCGGCATCGGTGGCCAATTGGCGCGACTGCTCGCCGTGGCCGGCGCCCGCGTCATGCTCACTGCGCGGCGGGCATCTCAACTGCAGGATCTGCGCAAAAGCATCATCGCCGAGCTCGAGGAGATCGGCTACAACCGGCCGCAGGACCGAGTGCTGATGCTCGCCGATATCGACGTCGCCGATGAGCATGCTCTCGTCAAGTCGGTCGAAGCCACACTCAAGGCGTTCGGCCGCATCGACTATCTCATCAACAACGCAGGCGTTGCCGGCGCGGAGCAGATGGCGGTCGATCTGCAACCCGCCGATTGGCGCAACACGCTGCACGCCAACCTGGTCTCGAACTATTCCTTGATTGAGAAAGTCGTGCCGCTGATGAAAAAACAGGGCTCGGGTTACATTCTCAATGTCAGTTCCTATTTTGGCGGCGAGAAGTACATCGCCGTGCCCTACCCCAACCGCTCGGATTACGCCGTCTCCAAGGCGGGTCAGCGTGCGCTGGTCGAGAACCTGGCACGCTTTGTCGGGCCCGAGATCCAGATCAACGCGATCGCACCGGGTCCCGTCGAAGGTCAGCGTCTCAAGGGCAAGGATGGTAAGGCGGGCCTCTTCGATCGACGCGCTAAGTTGATCCTTGAAAACAAACGACTTAACCAGGTCCACGATGCCGTGCTCAAGGCACTGGCTGCGGGTGCGCGCCTTGGCGATATCTTCGAGTCGCTCAAGGCCAACGACATCGGCTTGCTGCAGCAAGAGGACGTACCGCAGCCCTTGCGCGAGCTCGGCGCGAAGCTTAAGGCTGAGACGCATGGGCGCGATGAGGCGACCCATTCGTCACTGCATCATTTGCTGACAAGGCCGATGGCGGCACGGCTGGTGGCGCGGCTGCGTAACGGCTGCATCATCCTGCATCAAATAGAACACGAGCTCGCCGAGCAGTGGGCTGCCGCCCTGCCCGAGCCGCTTGAACCGTTTATCGATCCGCTGCGCATTGAGAACGAAGCGGAGAAGATCCGCACCGGCGTCCTCGGCATGCTGCACCTGCACAAGATGCCCACCGAGATCGACGTCGCGCTCGCCACCGTGTTCTTCATGGCGGATCGGGCGATTTCCGGCGAGACCTTTGAGCCCTCGGGTGGCCTGCAACAAGAGCGCACGATCACCGAGCGTGAATTGTTTGGTCGCGCCAAGCCCGAGCGCGTGCGACGCATGGAAGGAGAGACGATCTGGTTGATCGGCGAGCACATGACCGAGCCCCTTGCGGCGGTGGCGAAGCTGTTCCTCGCCGAAGGCCATGTCGGCAACATCGTCACGCTGACGCGGACCGAGGCGGCCGGTCAGGCGCTCAAGACCGCCCTCGGGCGTGCGCTCGGACACGATCGGATTTCCTACATGACAGTGGGCGATGATCTCGAGGGGGGCATGGATCAGGCGTTTGCGACCGGTGGTTCGCCCGCTGCCGTGATCTCCACGCCGTTCGCCCCGATTCCGCGCGCGCTGTTCGGCGTGGAAGGCAAGGATCATCTCGATGCCGCCGAATTCGGTGCGCTGGTCGAAACCAATTTGACGCACCACTTCCGTGTGGCCCGCAAGGTGTCGCTGTTCCGCGGCGCTCGGCTGATTCTCGTCTCGCCGGATGTGCCGGTGGGCGGGACGCTCGCGCAGTTTGCGATGGCGAATTTCGTCAAGACCACCCTGCACGCGTTCACCGCAACGCTCGGTGTCGAGAACGAGCGCTTGCCTACGGCAGTGCCCGTGAACCAAGTCAATCTGACGCGCCGCATGCGCAGCGAAGAGCCACGCGATGCGGCCGAGCAGGCGGAGGAATACAGCCGCTTTGCGCATGCCGTGCTGCTGGCGGCGGCGCCAATTGTCGAAGCACAGGAAAGTCGGTATCGGGCGCGGATTTACCGGGGACTCGCGATCACCGTCTGATCGCCTATCATTCGCGGATGAAACTTCGCGTCGTTCCGGTCACGCCGTTCCAACAAAACTGCTCCATCCTGTGTTGTGAGCGGACAGGAAGAGCCGCGATCGTCGATCCGGGCGGCGATCTCGATCGGGTGCTGGCCGAGGTCGAGCGGCTGCAGGTGACGCTCGAGAAGGTGCTGATCACCCACGCACACCTCGATCACGCGGGTGCCACGGCGGAACTCGCTCGCACGCACTCACTGCCCATCGAAGGGCCCCATGTGGACGATTTGTTCTGGATCGAACAGATGCCTGCCCAGGCCCGCATGTTCGGCTTTCCGGCGAGCGAACGCTTCACGCCCGACCGCTGGCTGCAGCAAGGCGATCAGGTCACGGTGGGCGAGCTCGAGCTGCAGGTGCGGCATTGTCCCGGTCACACGCCGGGGCACGTGGTGTTTTTCGAGCCGCAGAGTCGGTTTGCCTTCGTCGGTGATGTGCTGTTCGCGGGCTCTATCGGGCGCACCGATTTTCCCCGTGGCAATCACGCGCAATTGATCGACTCGATCCGCAACAACCTGTTTCCGCTCGGCGATGACGTCGGATTCTTGCCGGGCCATGGTCCGACCTCGACGTTCGGCGCAGAGCGGCGCAGCAATCCGTTCGTGGCGGACAGCGTGGTCGGCGGCGCGTAATCGCGCGGTACTTCAGTACGCCGGCAACTGCGTGGTCGGAATGTAGTGATCAACCAGCAGCGCGACGAACAGCCACATCAGATACGAAATCGAGAAGCGGAACACGCGCATCGGCAATTCGGCGCGATCAGTGAGCTTCAGTGCCAGAGCGTAGTAGAGGAAGCGCGCGTTCAGCACCAACGCGGCGGCCAGATACAGCAAGCCGCTCATCCGCGTGAGATACGGCATCAGCGTCACGAGAACGAGCAGTACGGTGTACAGCAGCACCTGCAGGCGGGTGTAGGGCACGCCGTGGGTCACCGGCAGCATCGGGATGCCTGCTTTGGCGTACTCGTCCTTGCGGGCGATCGCGAGCGCCCAAAAATGCGGCGGCGTCCAGATGAAGATGATCAAGAACAGCAGCAGCGCGCCGGGTTCGATGGAGTTGGTGACGGCCGCCCAACCGAGGATCGGTGGCGCAGCGCCGGCTGCTCCGCCGATCACGATGTTCTGCGAGGTCGCTCGCTTGAGGAACACGGTGTAGATCACCGCATAGCCGATGAGCGAAGCGAAGGTGAGCACCGCAGTCAGCGGGTTGACGAGCAACGTGAGAATCAACATCGAGGCGATGGCGAGTGTCGCGGCAAAGATAAGCGCCTGACGGTTGCTGAGGGTGCCTGTGGGCAAGGGACGGCCGCGCGTGCGCGACATTTGCTCGTCGATGTTGCGATCGAGTACGTGGTTGATGGCTGCCGCACTGCCTGAAGCGAGTGCGATGCCGAGATTGCCCCACACCAAGGCATCGAGGGGCGGCCAGCCTGGGCTCGCCAACAAGGTGCCGACGATGGCGGTGAACACGATCAGCGCTACGACGCGCGGCTTGGTCAGCTCGAGATAGAGCTTCCACACGGGTCGCGTCTGCACGGCGCTGGCGGGTGTTGCCACGTCAGGCTTCCCGCAGGCGACGATTGAGCAGTATCAAAGACATGATCAGCAGTGCAGCACCGGCGTTGTGACCTGCTGCGAGCCAGAGCGGAAAGGCCTTTAGGATCATCATCACGGCAATGAGCAATTGCAGGCCGAGCGCACCGAGGGCCCACCATCCGGCACGACGGACGAGAGTCGTAGGGGCATTGCGTATGGCGAGCCATGCGGCCCACAGCACGGCGAGCGTAGCGACAATGGCGCCGATTCGGTGGGTGAAGTGGATGGCGACTCGCGAAGGGTGTTCGAGCACGCCGCCGGTATAGTTGATGTCGAGGCCGCGCCAGAGCACGAAGGCTTCATCGAAGTTCATGCCTTCAGGCCACCACTGGTTCTGGCAGCGAGGCAGGTCCGGGCAGGCGACCGCGGCGTAATTGCTGCTGGTCCAGCCGCCCAGCATGATCTGCATCGACACCACCACGGTCGCGACGATGGCCATGCGCCGTGCGGCATCAAGCACGGCGATCTTCGTGGCCCCAGGGGGCGGGGAGACCACCTGCGTACGACGACGCATGTCGAGCCAGAGCCAGCTCAGCAGTGACAGTGTGGTCAATCCGCCGGTGAGATGCAGCACGACGACGAGCGGCTTGACGAGCCACCACACCGTGAAAGCGCCGAGCATGCCTTGCAGCAGCACGACGACCAGCAAGGCCGAGGCGAACACCGGACTGACCGGTCGTTCGCGCCGATAGGCCAGCGCGATGGCCGTGATCAGCACGATGACGAACCCCAGCGTAGTGGCCGCGTAACGATGGATCATCTCGCGCCACGCCTTGCCCGAGTCGTACTCCCAACCCGGCGAATACGATTCGATCTTGCCTTCGTTCTTCTCCGCTCCGGCGGGCGTGACATGACCATAGCAACCCGGCCAGTCCGGACAGCCGAGCCCAGCGTCGGTCAAGCGCACCCAGGCGCCGAGTACCACGACGATGAGACAGAGCAGCATGCCGACGAGGGCCAGTCGACGCAGTGCTACGGCGCCTGCGGGGATGGTGTGTGCGTTCATGACTCAGCCGATGTGTGAAAGTTTGAGCAGTTTCTCGAGATCAGACAGCAGGCCTTTCGGATTTTCCCGAGCGTCGAAGCGCATCATGAGGTTGCCGAGCGGATCGATGATGTAAACGTACGGTGTCCCGGGTGTTTGCGGAAACTGCGCGAGCCATTCGGCTGCGTCAGGCCCTGAGGGTAAGACCGTGAGCAGTCCCGGGTGTTCCGTGCCGAGGAAGTTGCGATCACAGCAATTGCCCGTCACGACGAATGCGCGCTGCACGCGATCCATGTCTTCGGCGAGCAGCAGGCGGGTCTGGCGAATGGTCCAAAGGGCCTTGCGACAGGTTTCGTCGCAGGCGCCGTCATTGAGGTGGACCAACGTCCATTTGCCTTTGAAAAGCTCCGGCGAGGCGACGGCACCGTCCATGTCGAGCAGCGTCGTCGCGACGAGCGGCCGTGCCGGGTTGATGAGCTCGCCGTGATTGGTGCTGCCCGAGGGACGCCAGCCGCCGGCGTAGTACAGCCAGAACGCACCAAGCAGCGGGACAAAGAATAGCGCTGCAAGACCAACGAGTGCGCCTCGTCCTTTCACTGTGGTCTCGTTGGCATTCGTGGAAGTGCTCATGCTCCATCGTCCTTTTTCAGGTTCAACGCGACGTAGCGAAGGGCTTCCAGCCCCGAACGTATCCCACCGACTCGCGCTCATCGAGCAGCAGCACGCGTGCTTCGAGTCGCGGTGACGGCTCTTCCGTGCTCGCCAATGCCGCACGCAATTCCGCCGTGTTCGGAAAAGCGGTGACCCGCGGCCACGGTCCCTGCACGGCCGGAGGCGCACGCCCCCCGGCGAGCCCCGCTGTCGGCAACTCGTCCAGCACGCCTGCAACGTTCACTCGTCCGACGGCGCCCGCCAGTGATGCGGTCACATCCGGCAAGGTATCGCGATACCCGCTGAACGGCACCCAGCCGCGGTTGACGAGCAACCAACGACCATCTTCGAGTCGAAGCGGCGTCAACACCTCGTATCCAGCCCGACCGTCGCGGGTGCGATTGTCGAGTAGAAACTGTCTGCCCTCATCCCATTCGCCGCTGACGGTGAGGCGCGCATAACGTGCGAGTTCCTGCGTCGAGCGATCGCCCAGCGATTGCTGTTGCTGCGCACCGACTGCGAACTCGCGTTGCTGGGCACTTTTGAATTCCGCGCGACCCCACTGCCAGCGTCCCAAGCTGACGAACAGCACGAGCAGGACGAGCGTGAGGACGGTCATCAGCCACGATGGGGAAAAAACCCTGCGGCCAACGGCGATTCGAAGTGGCACGGGCCTATAATACCGCG
>RGWK01000128.1 GCA_010029775.1 Gammaproteobacteria bacterium | reverse complement strand
GCCGGCAGTCAATCCAAGTTCGGTGTGGCACACGATGAGATCGAACGCTTCGCGGCGGCTGTTCATCGAGCCGGCGCACGTGTCGTTGGACTGCACGCGCATGCGGGCAGCGGCATTCTCGGCATCGATAGTTGGCTGGACACAGCGAACTTCATGATTGCCGCACGAAAGCATTTCCCGCATGCCCAGGTCTTCGACTTGGGAGGAGGGCTTGGCATCCCGACGCGCCTCGGCGGCCGCCGGCTCGATCTCACCGCGCTCGATGCGGCACTGGCGAAGCTGCGCCCGATTTTGGCGGATGTGGCGTTGTGGTTGGAACCGGGTCGCTACGTCATTGCCGAGGCCGGCGTATTGCTGGCACGGGTGACTCAATTGAAGACCAAGGGCGATGTCAGTTACGTGGGTGTGGCCACGGGCATGAACTCGCTCATTCGTCCTGCACTCTATGGCGCGCATCATGACATCGTGAACTTATCGCGAGAGGCAGACGGTGCACTGCGGCGCTTCGAGGTCGTGGGGCCGATCTGCGAAACGGGCGACGTTCTGGGTCACGATCGGTATCTGCCAGCCGACACGAGCGAGGGTGACATATTGTTGATCGCCACCGCGGGCGCCTACGGTGCGTCCATGGCCTCGCACTACAACCTGCGCGACCCTGCAGAAGAACTGTTGATCTAGCGAACGGTACGATCGGCGTACGCGTCAACCGCGGTGGCGCCGGGCGAGCTCGCGGGAGATCTCTGCCAAACCCAGATTCTTCGAGCGCAGCAAGACGATGAGGTGGTACAGCAGATCCGCCGACTCGCTCACCAACTTTTCGGCATCTGCTGTGACTGCAGCAAGAGCAACTTCGACGCCTTCCTCGCCCACTTTCTGCGCAACTCGCGCAGGGCCCGCCTCGACAAGCCGCCGCGTGTAGCTGTTGCTATCGCCATCGGCCAACCTTTGGCTGACCACCTGTTCGAGCTGCGCGAGAAAATGCAGGGGCGAATCCTCGAGCAGTCGTTCATTGCCGAAACAGTGTCGCGTCCCCTCGTGACAGACCGGTCCCGAGGGCCTCGCCAGCACGAGCAGGGTGTCGCGGTCACAGTCCGCATGCACGTCGACGACGCGCAGCGTATGACCCGAGGTTTCACCTTTCTCCCACAGGCACTGGCGGCTTCGACTCCAGAATACGGCTCGGCCACGCCGCAGGGTTTCATCAAGCGCCTCGCGGTTCATCCACGCCACCATCAGCACTTCGCCGGAGTCGGCGTGCTGCACTACGGCGGTCAGCAATCCCTCGCTCTTGGCGAAATCGAGTTGAAGCGAATTTTCCGTGGTGACTTTCATGGCCGAATCTCCACACCTGCGCCGATCAAGGTTTGCTTGAGTTCATGCACAACGATCTCGCCGGAGTGAAAAACGCTCGCTGCGAGGGCGGCATCCACTCGGGCTTGAAGAAACACATCGACGAAGTGCTGCAGGGTGCCGGCGCCGCCGGATGCGACGAGCGGTACGGGACAGCACTCGCGCACCGCCCTCAGTTGCGGCAGATCGTAGCCACGGCGGACGCCGTCGCTGCTCATGCAGTTCAGGACGATTTCGCCAGCGCCCCGATCGACGGCTTCCCGTACCCAGGCCAGCGTGTCGCGACCGCTGTCGCCCGATCGGTTCGGGTCCCCCGTGTAGCGGTGTACCCGGTATCCTCCGGCGGTCGTTTCACTGTCGACGCCGACCACCACACACTGCGAGCCAAAGCGCCGAGCGAGCGCATCGATCAGCGACGGGTTCTCGAGCGCCGGCGAGTTGATGGAGATCTTCTCGGCCCCGGCATTGAGAACCGCCTCGCCGTCGGCAATGGAGCGGATCCCGCCTGCCACACAAAACGGAATATCGAGCAGTTGGGCGACGCGACGCACCCACTCGCGATCGACGCTGCGCCCGTCGGGACTGGCCGTGATGTCATAGAAAACAAGCTCGTCCGCGCCCTCGTCGCGATAGCGCTGCGCGAGTTCGAGAATGTCGCCGACGATGCGATGATCGCGGAAGCGAACGCCCTTGACGACTTGCCCGTCACGGACGTCGAGACAGGGAATGATGCGTTTGGCGAGCACTCAGGCCGCCCACCAGGCGCGTGCCTGAGATTCGGTGATGCGGCCCTCGAGCAGAGCCTTGCCGCTGACGGCGGCCGGCATCCCGAGCGCGCGCAATTGACTGAGATCGCCCTCATGGCGCACTCCGCCCGACGCCTGCCATGCAATGTGCGGATATCGACGCAGGCACTCCGCGTACAACTCGAGGTTGGGACCCGCTAACGCGCCGTCGCGAGCAATATCGGTGCACAGCACATGTCGCAGGCCCTGCGGCGCGAAGCGATCGATCGCATCCCACAGGCTCACGGCCGTGGCTTCGGTCCAGCCACGGGTGTGGACTCGGGGCACGTCCTGCGCATCGATGCGCACATCGAGCGCCAGACATATCCGTTCGCCGCCAAACTCCCCGAACCATTGCTGTACAGCGGCAGTGTTCTCGAGTGCTGCACTGCCGACCACCACACGCGCCACGCCACCTTCGAGCAGCGTTCGGGCTGCGCGGTCGGTACGCACGCCACCGCCGACCTGCAAACGCAGACCCGCAGTGTTCGCGAGGTGCAGGATCTGCGCTCGATTACCGAGTTCACCATCGCGGGCCCCGTCGAGATCGACCACATGCAGCCAGGTGGCGCCAAGATCGCGATAACGCCCAGCGAGCTCTGCGGGATCAAGCTCGTAGCGGGTCTCGGCCGCAAAGTCGCCTTGCAGCAGGCGGACACATTGGCCACCGCGTAAATCGATCGAGGGAATGAGAATCACGCCAGCTCCAGAAAGTTGCTCAATACGCGCGCGCCGGCCGCCGATGAACGCTCGGGGTGAAATTGCACACCCCAGAAGTTTCGCTGTCGCACGATCGAAGTAAACGGCACGCTGTAGTCGGTTTCCGCGAGCGTAGTGGGAAGGCCCGGCTCGAGGTGGTAGCTGTGCACGAAATAGAACCAGTCGCTGGGGCGAACGCCGCGAAGCAGCGGATCGTCGTCAGTAATCCGCAAGCGGTTCCAGCCCATGTGCGGAACCGGCGCTCCGACAGTGTCGGCGAACCGCTTGACCGTGCCAGGCAGGATGCCGAGGCAGCGTGTGTCATCTTCCTCCGAATGCGCACACAGGATCTGCATGCCGAGGCAGATGCCTAGAACCGGACAATGCAAATTGCGCAGTGTGTCTATAAGGCCGAGCGTCGCGAGCCGCTGCATGATGGAGCCTGCTGCACCGACACCCGGCAGCAGTACCCTCGGTGCCTGGGCGATATGCTCGGGGTCTGCACTGACCATGCTGCGTGCACCGAGGCGATCGAGGGCAAAACCCAGCGAGGCGAGATTCGCACCCCCGGAATCGACGACGACAACGTCCGCCTCGGCGCTCACAGCACGCCTTTGGTACTGGGCAGATCGTCACCCTCACGACGCAGCGCCATCCGCAGCGCACGCCCGACGCCCTTGAAGCAGGCTTCGACCATGTGATGTGCATTGTCACCCGTGACGCTGACGTGCACAGCCGCCCCAAGTGCCTCGGCGAGTGAGCGAAAGAAATGCGGGACAAGTTCCGTGGGCAGTTGGCCTACAGACTCGCGGGCGAACTTGCCCTCGAACACCGCGTGACTGCGCCCTGAGAGGTCGATGGCGACCTGCACACGCGCTTCGTCCATCGGTAACAGGAAACCGTATCGTGCGATTCCCCGTTTGTCGCCGAGCGCTTCGCGCAGCGCCTGCCCGAGTGCGAGTGCGCAATCCTCCACGGTGTGGTGTTCGTCGACCTGCAGATCGCCGACGCAGCGCAGCTCGAGTGAAAAGCCACCGTGCTTGCCCAATTGTTCGAGCATGTGATCGAAGAAACCGATTCCCGTGCTAAGCGTCAAAGGTTCGACATGATCGAGATCCACGGCGACATCGATCGACGTCTCGCGAGTTCGGCGTGAGACGCGAGCACGCCTCGCGGTCAGCTCGCGCACCGCCTGCGCCCAATCCGTGGAGGAGTCGCTTGGGGAGTGGATGCGATGAGCAACGCAGCCCAGACGGTGGGCGAACTCAAGATCGGTCTCGCGGTCGCCGATCACTGCAGAGCGCGTCAGATCCACCCCGTTGGCGGCGATCCAATCGGCGACGAGGGCCGTGTTCGGCTTACGACAGGCGCAGCCGTCGGTCGGTCGGTGTGGGCAGATGAAGACCTCGCGAAAGAAAACCCCTTGGCTCGCGTAGGCGTCGAGGATGAACTGCTGCGGGACGGTGAAATCTTCGGTGGGAAACGAGTGGGTTCCAAGACCATCCTGATTCGTGACCATGACGAGGGTGTAGCCTGCATCCTGCAAGTGCCGTAGCGCCGCAAAGGCACCGGGCATGAAACGGATCTTGTCGAGCCGGTCGACCTGATTGTCGGCGGGCTCCTCGACCAGCGTGCCGTCGCGATCGACGAACAGAACTCTCATGTGCCGCACTCCAGAGCCGCGATGACGCGGTCGTTTTGTTCAGGGGTTCCGACGGTCAAGCGCACGGCTTCCTCGAGCGCGGGCTTGCCGCTGAAGTCGCGCGCGAGTAGCGATACGGCTTGCAACCGTTCAAGCACGCTGCGGGCGTTCGTCGTTGCGAGCAGCAGGAAGTTCGCCGCACTTGGATACACGTGCTTCACCCAAGGGGAGCGGGCGAGGGCCGCACGCAGTCGTTCGCGCTCAGCGCAGATTCGCGTGATGCGTTCGAGTGCAATCGCTCGATTGTGCGGCTGCAATGCCTGTTCCGCAGCGACCGCGGCGGGTCGTGCGATGGCGTAGGGCGGTATGATTTTGCGCAGCAGGCGAATC
Source organism: Gammaproteobacteria bacterium (assembly GCA_010029775.1). GTDB lineage: Bacteria > Pseudomonadota > Gammaproteobacteria > Steroidobacterales > Steroidobacteraceae > UBA964. The sequence continues at coordinate 1,252 of RGWK01000128.1, read as the reverse complement.
ACGGTGGGCGATGCGATCACCGTTCCGATCCGTGCGCCAGCCAGTCCCTGAGCCTTGGACAGCGTTCGAAGGATTATAAGGTGGGGATAATCGGACAGTGCTCCGATCCAGGAGGGCTGCGTCGAGAACTCGATGTACGCTTCGTCAACCACAACGAGTGCGCGACCACGGGCGGCCTCGAGCACGCGGCGGATCGATGCGGCCTCGAGAGTGTTGCCAGTGGGGTTATTTGGGGAGCACAACCACACCAGCTTGACGCGGCGATCCAGCGCGGCGATCACACCGGCGTGATCGAGCGAGTAGTCATTACCTAGAGGCACGCTGAGCACCTCCGCGCCTTGTATACGCGCGGCGACGGCGTACATGCCGAAGGTCGGAGGGCAGGTGACTACCGCATCGTATCCTGCGCGACAGAACGCTCGGGTCAGCAGATCTATGCCCTCGTCGCTGCCACGCCCGACGAGAATCTGTTCTGCCGATACGCCGTAATGTGCGGCGAGCGCCGCCACCAGCGCAGCGGGCTGAGGCTCAGGATAACGATGCAATGAACTCCCAGGGCTTTCCGAGTGGGGTGGCCAGGGCAACTCATTGGCATGCAAGCGTTCCAGCGTGGGTGCGTACAACGCGTGCTCGTACGGCGCCAGCGCGACGATATCGGGGCGCGCCAGCGAGAGGATTGCCTCGTTGTCTGTCGATGTCGTGCTCATGACCCCGCCGGTTTGAGCACTTCGATCCGGGTTTTCACCGCGAGCGCGTGGGCGTCGAGTCCTTCGATGCGCGCCAGAGCCACCGCCGTCGGACCGAGACCCAGCAGGCCCGCAGGCGTGGCTTCCTGCACGGTGATGCGCTTGAGAAAGTCGAGTACCGACAGCCCGCTGTACGCGCGTGCGTAGCCGTAGGTCGGCAGTACGTGGTTCGTCCCCGAACAATAGTCGCCGAGAGGTTCAGGGGTCCATTGACCGAGAAACACCGATCCTGCGGAGGTCACCCGATCGAGCCATTCGCGCGCCTCGACGATGTGGATGATGAGATGCTCAGGCGCATAACGATTGGAGATGTCGAAGGCTTCCTGCAGGTTCGACACGACGACGATGCGGCTGCGTTGCAGCGACTGGTCGAGGATCTCGCGGCGCGACAACCCGATGAGCAATTCCTCTGCCGCTTCGCGAACGGCCTCGGCAAGGCTCTTGGAGGGTGTGAGCAGAACCGACTGCGAAAGCGGGTCGTGTTCGGCTTGTGCCAAAAGGTCGGA
>RGWK01000127.1 GCA_010029775.1 Gammaproteobacteria bacterium | reverse complement strand
GACAGTGTCTTTCTCGCAAGTCTCGCCTACCTGCCGCACCAGCCGCCCCTGAAAGCCGAACTCACCGGCACCGAGAACGTGCACTTCGCGGTGGGATTGCGTCGACGATGCAGGCTCGAGGAGGTCAGGGCGGCACTGCAACGGGTGGGGGCCGGCGCATTCGCCGACCGTCCCGTTCGTAGTCTCTCTGCCGGGCAGCGTCGGCGCGTGGCGTTCGCCGCACTGCATTTGGATCCCGCGCAGCTTTGGCTGCTCGATGAGCCGACCACCAACCTAGACACCGAAGGGCAGTCGATGGTCAACGCGCTGCTCGAACAGCACCTGGCCGGCGGCGGGCTCGCGGTCGCTGCCACGCACCAGCCCCTGGCCCTGTCGGCCGGTCGTTTGGTCGCGCTCGAGTTGTCGGGAGTCGGTGAATGAGCGCGCCGGGGATGGTCCGTGCCGCGGCGTGGGTTGTGCAGCGTGACCTGCGACTGGCCACGCGCCGTCCGGCGCAAGTGCTGCAACCGCTGGCGTTCTTCGCCGTCGTGACCTTGTTATTCCCGCTGGGCTACACCCCGGAGCTCGCGAAGCTGCGTGCGATTGCGCCCGGCGTGTTGTGGGTTGCGGCGCTGCTCGCCTCGATGCTCGCGCTCGAGTCGTTGTTCCGCGAGGACGCCGAGGATGGCACCCTCGAGCAGTTCGTGGTCTCGGGTCAGCCCTTGACGATCTTGCTGCTCGCCAAGACCGCTACGCATTGGTTGCTGACAGGCTTGCCGTTGACCTTGATGGCGCCGCTCGTAGGCGGCGCCTTGGGCGTGCCCTTCGCCGCGCTCGGCGGCATACTGTCGGCGTTAGTGTTGGGCACGATTTCGCTCAGTCTGATCGGCGCCGTGGGCGCGGGTCTCACGCTGGCGTCGCGACGGGGCGGGGTGCTGCTGTCACTGTTGACGTTGCCGCTGGCCGTGCCGGTGCTGATCTTTGGTGCACGCGCGACGGAACTCGCCATCGCGGGCGACAGTCTGACGGGGCCGTTGTACTTGCTGGGCGCCGTGGCGGTGCTGGGCATCACGCTGGCACCTTTGGCCGCAGCAGCGGCCGTGCGTATCGGTTTGGAGTGATCTGCAGATGGATTGGACCTGGTTCCACAAGTTCGGCTCGCCGCCCCACGTCTATCGACTGGCGGGAGTGCTGACGCCGTGGTTCGCGTGGCCCGCGGCACTGTTGATTCTGGGTGCTCTGTACGGGGGGCTCGTGCTGGCTCCGCCCGATTATCAGCAGGGCGACGGCTTCAGAATCATCTACGTGCATGCGCCCTCGGCGTGGCTTGCGGTGATGATTTATGCCGTGATGGCGACCGCGGCGGGCGTCGGGCTGATTTGGCGCATGAAGGTCGCGCATGCCGTGGCGGCCAGTTGCGCGGGTGTCGGTGCCTGGTTCACGGTGGTCTCGTTGCTCACCGGCATGCTGTGGGGCAAACCGATGTGGGGCACGTACTGGGTGTGGGACCCGCGCCTGACCGCGCAGTTGATCCTGCTGTTTCTCTACCTTGGGTTCATGGGGCTGCGGGCATCGATCGACGACCTCTCGCGTGCCGATCGGGCGAGCGCCGTGCTGGCGCTTGTGGGTGTCGTCAACCTGCCGATCATCCGCTATTCGGTCGAGTGGTGGAATTCCATCCACCAGGCTCCCTCAGTCATGAAAATGGATCGTCCGTCGATGCCGTTCGACATGCTGGCGCCGTTGCTGGCGATGCTGCTCGGCTTCACGTTGTATTTCGGCGCCGTGCTGCTGATCCGCTTGCGTGCCGAGATCTTGCGACGGGAGCGCAATGCGAGCTGGATCCGCGAGGAACTGACATGAGCGACTTCTTTTCCATGGGCGGATACGCCCTGTTCCTGTGGCCGGCGTATGCCGTGACCCTGCTGGCCATCGTCGTCAACGTCTACACGGCCCGGCGCGATCTGCAGAGCGCGCGCATGGAGGCGCGTCGGCGTTTGTCGGCGGGTTCGCCTGGCGACCCGGGTAGGGGGCAGTCATGACCCCTCGGCAACGTCGGTTGACTTTGGTGGTCGGTATTTTGGTCGGCGTGTCTGCAGCCGTGGCGCTCGCGGTGCGCGCCATGAACGAGAACGTGATGTTCTTTTTTGACCCGACCCAAGTGGCAGCCGGCGAAGCGCCTATCGACAAACGCTTCAGGCTCGGCGGCATGGTTCGCCCGGGCACCGTGGTGCGCGAACCGGGCGCGCTTGAAATGAGTTTCGTGGTCACGGACTTCCAGAAAGACGTACCGGTGAAATATTCGGGCATCGTGCCCGACTTGTTTCGGGAGAATCAGGGCGTGGTCGCGCATGGCCGATTGGGCGCTGACGGTACTTTCGTCGCCGATGAAATTCTCGCTAAGCACGATGAGAACTACATGCCGCCTGAGGTGGCCCGCGCTATCAAAGAAAAACACGGTGGTGTGATGCCGGTGAACCCGGACGTGCGTAGCGTGCCGCGCACATGATCGCGGAACTGGGTCATTACGCCCTGGTCCTGGCACTGCTCGCCGCCGTTACCCAAGCTGCGTTTGGTCTGATCGGCCCCGCATCGGGCAAGCCCTCGTGGACGGCGGTCGTCCGACCGGCGACCAGTGCGCAATTCGTTCTTGTGACCATCTCGCTGGCCGCGCTGGTGTGGGCTTTCGTGCAGAACGATTTTTCCGTCGAATACGTCGCGAGCAACTCGAACAGCGCGTTGCCGCTGCTCTATCGCATCTCGGCCGTCTGGGGCGCGCACGAGGGTTCGTTGCTGCTGTGGGCCTGGATCCTCGCGGGCTGGACGCTTGCAGTATCGTGGCGCTCGGGCGGGTTGCCGGAGGGCTTCGCCGCGCGGGTGCTCGGGATTCTCGGGCTCGTCAGCATCGGTTTCTTGCTCTTCACTCTCGCCACCTCGAATCCGTTTGCGAGGCTGGAGCCTGCAGTGCCGGATGGCCGGGATCTAAATCCCCTGTTGCAGGATCCCGCACTCGCTGCCCACCCGCCGATGCTCTACGCCGGCTACGTGGGGTTGTCAGTCGCTTTCGCCTTCGCTTGCGCCGCAATGATCGAGGGGCGACTCGATCAGACCTGGGCGCGCTGGACCCGTCCTTGGACTACAGTCGCCTGGGCGTTCCTCACCGTCGGCATCGCGCTTGGCAGCTGGTGGGCGTACTACGAACTCGGCTGGGGCGGCTACTGGTTCTGGGACCCGGTCGAGAACGCATCGTTCATGCCCTGGCTGGTCGGCACGGCGCTCATTCACTCGCTCGCCGTGACGGAGAAGCGCGGGCTATTCAAGAGCTGGACGCTGCTGCTCGCGATCCTCGCGTTCTCGTTGTCGTTGCTCGGCACCTTCCTGGTGCGCTCGGGCGTGCTTGTTTCGGTGCATTCGTTTGCTGCCGATCCTGCGCGCGGCATGTTCATCCTGGTGTTCCTCGTGTTGATCATTGGTGGTGCGCTCGCGCTTTACGCATGGCGGGCGCCGTTGCTGCGCAGCGAGGCCGGTTTCGAATTCACCTCGCGCTTGCGCTCGCCGCGGTAGGCCTGCACTCGGGCTGGAAGCGCGGCCGCGTGAGTGAGCGTCGAGCCGCCATCCTCTGGACGCTGCTTGCGGCTGTGCTGGTGACGCTGCTGCTGGTGCTCGGCGTCTGGGAGGGTGCGAAGCTCCTCACGCCCGTGGGGTTTGCGCTCGGCGTCTGGCTGATCTTGTCCGCGCTCATCGATCCGATTGATCGCTGGCGCCGCAAACTCAGCCTCACGCCAGCGCTGCTGGGCATGGCTCTCGCGCATGCGTCGCTGGGTGTGTTCGTGGTGTCGATCACGGCGGTGGAGAGCTATACCCGCGAGCGTGATCTCGCACTCGCCGTCGGTGAGGCGGGTCAGGTGGGCGAGTTCGAGTATCGGCTGACCGGCTTGAGCGGCGTGGAAGGCCCGAATTACGACGCGTTGCGTGGCGAGGTCGTCGTCACCGAAGCAGGCAAGCCCGTCGGCGTGCTGTACCCGGAGAAGCGCAATTATTGGGTGCAGCGCCAGGTGATGACCGAGGCCGGCATCGACATGCAGTGGACGCGCGACGTGTTCGTGGCGCTCGGCGAGGATCTCGGCGCCGGTCGCTGGAGCGTTCGGGCGCAGGTGAGGCCGCTCGTCAACTACGTCTGGTTTGCCGCCGTACTGATGGCGCTCGGCGGTATTTGGGCAGCCTGCGATCGTCGCTATCGGCGAGAGCCGCGTGCATGAACCGCTTCCTGCTGCCGAGTGGACTGTTCTTGCTGCTCGTGATCGTGCTGTATGTCGGCATTCAACGCGCGCCGCAGAAAACCGTGATTCCCTCGGCGCTGCTCGGCAAGCCCGCACCGCAGTTCACGCTGCCGGTACTCGGCAGCAACGAGTCCTTTAGTTCGGCATCGCTCGCGGGTCGTTGGCATGCCGTCAATGTCTGGGGCACTTGGTGTCCGGAGTGCCGCGTCGAGCACGACATGCTGCTGCGCATCGCCGACTCCGGCACTTTGCCGTTGATCGGTTTCAACTGGAAAGACGACGACGCTGCTGCGCTCCGTTGGCTGGCGGAACTCGGTAATCCCTACTCGGTGGTGGTGGCGGATCGCGATGGTCGCGAGGCTATCGATTGGGGAGTGTACGGGGCGCCTGAAACGTTTCTGATCGATGATCGAGGCATCGTAGTGCACAAGCACGTGGGTGCGATGACACCGGAAGTCTGGGAGCGCGAGTTTCTCGCGCGTCTGCCGCGTGTCGCCACCGGAAGGCTCGCGCCTGATGACGCGGCTCGAAGCGTTGGCGGGCTCCATGCGGGAGCTACGCCGTGATGCCGTGGCAACGCTGGTGTCGGGCAGGGTTGGTGGCGCTGCTGCTCTCGAATAGCGCACTCGCCATCGATCCGGTCGAACTGTCGGATCCCGCGCTGCAACAGCGATACCGCGACCTGACGCATGAACTGCGTTGCATGCAGTGTCAGAACCAGTCCATTGCCGATTCACCCGTGGGGCTGGCCGGTGATCTGCGCCGCGAAGTGCGCGAGTTGCTGGAGTCCGGCAAGACCGACGCGCAGATCCGCGAGCATCTGCGTTCGCGTTATGGTGATTTCATCCTGTTCCGCCCGGTGTTCAACTGGCGCAATGCCTGGCTTTGGGCGGCGCCTGTGATCCTGTTGCTCATCGGGCTCGCGGTGGCGGTGCGCGTGCTGCGTCAGCGCGCGCGCCTCGCTGCGACCGACACTTCATTGCCGGATGATCCCGCACCATGACCACGTTTCTGATTGTTGCCATCGTACTTGGGGTGCTCACGGCCGCGTGGATGTTGCGACCGTTGTGGTCCGACGCACAGAGCCGCTGGGTGCCGCTTGGGCTCGGTGCGGCGCTCTGTGCCGCCGCGATCGGGTTGTACCTGCTCTGGAGTCGCTGGAGTTGGCCTGCCGATGCGCCGTCCGTCGCCGATACGCCGGCCGCCATGGTCAAGCGTCTCGCCAAACGACTCGAGAGCGAGCCCAACGATGTCGCCGGATGGTTGATGCTGGGGCGCTCGTATACGGCACTCGAGCAATTCCCACTCGCGCAGCGGGCTTATCAGCGCGCCGACCGACTCGAGGGCGGGCGTAACGCCGAGGCGCTGATCGGCATGGCTGAGGCCATGGTGTTGCAAGCGGATGGCGTCGTGGACGAGCGCGCCGGGCGGATCTTCGAGCAGGCGCTCGTGCTTGCGCCCGATTCGGAGCGCGCGTTGTTTTTCTCTGGAGTGGCTGCGCAGCGTCGCGGCGATACGGCAACGGCCATCAGCCGCTTCCAGTCTCTGCTGGCGCTCAATCCGCCGGAGAATATCCGGCCGATCCTGGAACAGCAGATTGCCGTGCTGCAGGCGGGTCCGGTCGCCGCCTCGCCGTCGGCGCCGGCTGCGGCCGTCGCCGCGCCGAACGCGGAGGTCGCGGCGGGCACCGAAGCGCGGGTACGCGTCAGCATCACGATCGCGCCCCGCTATGCCTCGAGAGTCACGCCTGGGGCGACCTTGTTCGTATTCGTGCGCAAGCCTGGTCAACCCGGCCCGCCGCTTGCCGTCAAGCGTTTGCCCGCAGCGATGCCGGTCACGGTCGAACTTGGTCCGCAAGACAGCATGG
>RGWK01000126.1 GCA_010029775.1 Gammaproteobacteria bacterium | reverse complement strand
ACCCGCTGCACGACAGATGATGTTCGAACGCCTGCGGGCCCGTAATCCGAACCCGACGACGGAGCTTGAGTACGCAACGCCTTTCGAGTTGCTGGTTGCGGTGATCCTTTCGGCACAAGCGACGGACCGCAGTGTCAACATCGCCACGCGTAAGCTGTTTCCGATCGCCAACACGCCGGCCGCGATCCTCGCGCTCGGCGACGACCTGGCGGGTTACGTCAAGAGCATCGGGCTCTACAAGGGCAAGGCGAAGAACATTCTCGCCACCTGCCGCATCCTGCTCGAGCAGCACGGCGGGGAGGTGCCGCAGACGCGGGAGTCGCTCGAAGCGCTGCCAGGCGTGGGTCGCAAAACAGCCAACGTGGTGCTCAACACCGCATTCGGCCAACCCACGATGGCCGTCGATACCCATATTTTCCGTGTCTCGAACCGCACGGGGCTCGCGCCAGGCAAGACCGTGCTGGCGGTCGAGAAAAAACTGCTCAAGAACATTCCAGAGGAATTCCTGAAAGACGCCCACCATTGGCTGATCCTGCATGGCCGTTACGTCTGTAAGGCACGCAAACCCGCCTGCCCTGCCTGCTGCATCGCCGATCTGTGCACGTTTCGTCGCAAGACGCGGACGGAGCCGTGAGCCTGCTGTTCGGCGGCTCGCGTGACGATCTGCGACGCGGCTGGCTGCAGGCCTGGCAGAAGGCCCGTTCGGGCGCTGTGCTCACGCCGCTCGAGACACAGCTCGCTGCCATCGTCGGCGAACACCCGGAATATCATCTCTGGCTGGAACAGGGTGATACGGCACTGCAGGCTGAGTTCAGTCCCGAGAGCGGGCGCACGAATCCGTTTCTTCACCTGTCGATGCATATGGCGCTGCGCGAACAGGTGGGCACGGACCGGCCGGCGGGCATTCGCCGCATTCACGCGGCTCTCACGCGACGGCTCGGGGCACACGAGGCCGAGCACCGCATGATGGAGGCCCTCGGCCGCGCAATCTGGGACGGGCAGCGCGCCGGAACGGCGCCCGACGAGCGCCGTTACCTTGAGGATCTCGAGAGACTGAACACCGTGCGGCGCTAGAACTATTTTTTCTTTGGCACGTAGAGATCAGTGAGCGTGCCCTCGAAGGCCTCGGCGGAGAAGGCGATCGATTCCGACAAGGTTGGGTGTGGATGGATCGTCAACCCGACGTCCGCTGCATCCGCGCCCATCTCGATGGCAAGCGCGATTTCGCCGATCAACTCGCCGGCGTTGGGACCGACAATCCCACCCCCCAGCACGCGATGGCTCTGCGGATCGAACAGCAACTTCGTGAAGCCCTCGTCCCGACCCTGAGCGAGCGAACGCCCGCTCGCGGCCCAAGGGAACACGCCCTTCTGCACGGCGATACCCTTGGACTTCGCCTCGGTTTCAGTGAGACCCACCCACGCGACTTCGGGATCAGTGTAGGCCACAGAGGGAATGACCCGCGCGTCGAAGGCACGCTTTTCACCGGCGATGACCTCGGCAGCCACCTTGCCCTCATGACTGGCCTTGTGAGCCAGCATGGGCTGCCCGACGAGATCGCCGATGGCAAAGATATGCGGCACGTTGGTGCGCATCTGCTTGTCGACCGCGATGAAGCCGCGCTCGTCGACGCGTACGCCCGCCTTGCCCGCATCCAGCAGCGAAGCATTCGGCTTGCGTCCCACGGCGACCAGTACCCGATCGTACAGTTGTGGCTCGGGTGCACCCTCGCCCTCGAAGCTCACGCGAATCCCGGCTGCTTCAGCCACAACGGCCTTCACTTTGATGCCAAGCAGCACCTGCTCGTAACGCTTACGCAACCGTTTCTCGAGCGGCTTGACGAGATCTGGATCAGCACCCGGCATCAGCTGCCGCATCAACTCGACGACGCTCACCTTGCTGCCGAGCGCCTCGTAGACGCAACCCATCTCTAGACCGATGATGCCGCCGCCGATGACGAGCATCCGCGCCGGGACATCCTCAAGCTCAAGCGCCGCGGTCGAATCCATGATCCGCGGATCCTCCGGCAACCCCGGCAGCCGCACGGGGCTGGAACCGGCCGCGATGATGCAGTGATCGAAACTCACCGTTCGCTTACCGTCTGCGCCGTTCACTTCGAGCACCCGCGGCGCAACGAAACGACCTTCGCCCTGCAATACCGTCACCTTGCGCTGACGCGCCAGCGTCGAGAGGCCGCCGGTGAGCTTGCCAACGACCGAAGACTTCCACGCGCGCAACTTCGGCACATCGATCTGCGGGGCACCGAACACGATGCCGTGCTCGGCCATGGCATGAGCCTCGTCGATGACCTTCGCCGCATGCAGCAACGCCTTGGATGGGATGCAGCCCACATTCAGGCAAACTCCGCCCAATGTCGGCCCGCGTTCGACGAGGGTGACCGCAAGGCCAAGGTCTGCGGCACGAAATGCCGCCGTGTAGCCACCCGGCCCGGCGCCCAGCACGAGCACTGGCGCATGCTGATCTGTGCCGGGAACAGGACCCGTCTCGATGTGCGGCGCGGCTTGGGTAACAGCAGCAGCGGCCGGCGGCGCAGAGGCGATCGGCGCCGCAGCGGACGCAGGGGCCGACGCTTCGGGGGCCCTCGGGGCAGCCACTGCAGCGGCACTCGAGGAAACAGCGGTATTCGCGACTGCGATGCGAGCGATCACGCTGCCCTTCGACACACGCTCGCCCTTGCCGACACACACTTCGACGATCGTGCCGCCCACCGGCGTCGGCACATCCATCGAAGCCTTGTCGGTCTCGAGCGTGATCAGCGGCGCCTCGGCCTCGATGCTCTCGCCCACTTTGACGAGCACGTCGATGACCGGTACGTCCGCGAAGTTGCCCAAATCCGGAACACGAATGTCTTGGGTGCTCATGAGCGGCCTCAGCTGCGCAGGGCCGGCACGAGGGCCGCAGGTTTGGCGAGCGCGGCGGCGAGCCACGTGGTGAAACGGACCCCCTCAGCACCATCGATCACGCGATGATCGTACGACAGCGACAACGGCAGGATCAGCCGCGGCACGAAACTGCCATCCTGATACACAGGCTTCGTCACCGAGCGCGAAACGCCGAGGATGGCGACTTCGGGCGCATTGATGATCGGCGTGAACGCGGTGCCGCCGATGCCACCGAGACTCGAGACGGTAAAGCAACCGCCTTGCATGTCGGTACCGGCGAGCTTGCCGCCGCGCGCACGCTCCGAAAGCGTTGCCAAATCGCGGGCGATCGCGAATACGTCCTTGCGCTCGACGTCACGGATCACCGGCACGAGCAGCCCGTTCGGGGTGTCGGCCGCAAAGCCCAAATTGAAGTACCGTTTGTAGATCAGGTTCTGCCCGCTCTCGTCGAGCGAGGTGTTGAAGTTCGGAAACTCGGCCAGGGCACGCACGCAGGCCGCAATGATGAACGCGAGCGGTGTGAGCTTGACGCCCTGCGCAGCAGCATCCGCCTTCAGCGAGACCCGCAGCGCCTCAAGTTCGGTGATGTCGGCTTCGTCGAACTGCGTGACGTGCGGGATGTTCACCCACGAGGCATGCAGCCTCGGCCCGGAAATACGCCGCACCCGACTGAGCGGCTGGGCCTCGATCGGGCCAAAGGCAGCGTGATCGACTACCGGGACCTTGGGCAGCGCAGGCGCGGCGGGCGCCAGCGCTCCTTGAAGCGCCCGCTTGACCCAGGCCTTCACGTCTTCGTGGGTGATGCGGCTCTTCGGTCCAGAACCTGCGACTCGCGCGAGGTCCACACCGAGTTCCCTCGCCAGCCGACGCACGGAGGGGCCGGCGTGCGCGGTTGTGAACCCCGCTTCCTGGATGGGCGGCAGATCGGCTCGCGTCACGGCAACGGCGGCCGCGGGTGCGGGCGCTGCAGGCGTAGCAGGAGGGGCCGCCGCGATCGGTGCCACGGCGATCGGTGCCACCGCCGGTGCAGTCGACGGCGCGCTGCCCTCTAGTGTGGCGACGAGGTCGCCCGAATTCACCGTACCGCCCCGTGAGATGTGCAGCGCCTTGACGATGCCTGCAGCCGAGGACGGCACGTCCATCGTGGCCTTTTCGGTCTCGAGGGTGGCGATCGGCGTATCCACGTCCACCTGATCGCCGGGTTTGACGAGCAGGTCGATGACGACCACGTCCTTGAAGTTGCCGAGATCCGGAACCTTGATGTCGATGCTTGCCATGAGTCGTTCCGTCAGGCTGAAAGCGGGTTGGGTTTAGAGACGTCGATCCCGAGCGCGCCAATCGCCCGCTGCACCTCCGCCGCGGGTAAACGCCCCTCGTCAGCCAGCGCACGCAGCGTGGCAAGCACGATGAAGCGGCGATCCACCTCAAAGTGGTGGCGCAACGCCTCTCGGGCATCGGAACGACCGTACCCATCCGTGCCGAGCACCACGAATCGGCCTGGCACCCACTGACGAATCTGTTCGGGCACGTTGCGTACGTAGTCACTCGCTGCGACAAACGGACCGTCGCGTGAGGCGAGCAACTCAGCCACGTACGGCGTGCGCTGCGGCGCGGACGGGTTGAGCAGATTCCAACGTTCGACCTCGAGCGCCTCCCGGCGCAACTCGCTGTAACTCGTAGCCGACAGCACCTCGCAGTGCACGCCGTAGTCACTCGCCAGCATCTGCGCCGCCGCATCGACTTCGCGCAGGATGGTGCCGGAGCCGAGCAAGGTGGCATGCAAGCCGGTGGAGGTTGCCGTCGGCAAGTGCTCCTTGAGCGGATAGAGACCGCGCAGGATGCCCTGCTCGGCGCCCGCCGGCATCGCCGGCATGGCGTAGTTCTCGTTCATCACCGTGACGTAGTAGAAAATGCTCTCGCCTTCGTTGTACATCCGACGCAGACCATCCTGGATGATCACAGCGAGTTCGTAGGCGTAGGTTGGATCGTAGGCTCGGCAGTTCGGCACCATGGTGGCGAGCAACTGACTGTGGCCGTCCTGATGCTGCAGGCCCTCGCCCGCCAGCGTGGTGCGCCCGGCTGTCGCGCCGAGCAGGAACCCTCGGGTCTGCAGATCACCGGCAGCCCAAATGAAGTCGCCAACACGCTGGAAGCCGAACATCGAGTAGAAGATGTAGAAGGGCACCATGTTGACCGCATGGTTGGCGTAGGCCGTGCCCGCAGCCATCCAAGAGCACATCGCACCCGCCTCGTTGATGCCTTCCTCGAGAATCTGTCCTTTCTTGTCTTCGCGGTAGGACATCAGCTGATCGGCATCCTGCGGCGTATACAGCTGGCCAACGGACGAATAGATGCCGACCTGACGGAACAGGCCCTCCATGCCGAAGGTCCGCGCTTCGTCCGGGACGATGGGCACAATGTGCTTGCCGACCTGTTTGTCCTTCAACAGCGTTGTGAGAATGCGCACGAACGCCATGGTGGTGGAAATCTCGCGACCCTCGCTGCTCTCGAGCAACGGCTTGAACGCATCAAGCGATGGCGTCGCCAGTGGCGGCGCCGCACGACGCCGCGACGGCAAATAGCCGCCCAGCGACACGCGCTTCTCGCGCAGATAGCGCATTTCCTCGCTGTCGACTGCCGGCTTGCAGAACGGGAGACGGGAGATTTCCTCATCGGAGACGGGGATGTTGAATCGGTCACGGAACGCGCGCAGATCGTCGTCTGAGAGTTTCTTCTGCTGGTGGGTCACCATCTGGCCCTCACCCGCCTTGCCCATACCGAAACCCTTGACCGTCTTGGCGAGAATTACCGTCGGCTGCCCGCGGTGCTGACTGGCTGCCGCATAGGCCGCGTAAACCTTGCGCGGGTCATGACCGCCGCGATTGAGACGCCAGATCTCCTCGTCGGACATGTTGGCGACCATCGCCTTGAGTTCCGCATACTTTCCAAAGAAATGTTCCCGGGTATACGCGCCACCTTTGGCTTTGAAATTCTGATACTCGCCGTCGACCGAGTCCTCCATCACGCGCCGCAACAACCCCTGGTTGTCCTTGGCGAGCAGCGGATCCCAGCGCGAGCCCCACAGAACCTTCACCACGTTCCAGCCCGCGCCGAGGAAGGCCGCCTCGAGCTCCTGAATGATCTTGCCGTTACCACGCACCGGCCCATCGAGCCGCTGCAGGTTGCAGTTGATCACGAACACGAGGTTGTCGAGTTTCTCGCGCACCGGCATGGTGAGCGCACCCATCGA
>RGWK01000125.1 GCA_010029775.1 Gammaproteobacteria bacterium | reverse complement strand
CCTCGGGCAGCGAGGTGCGAGGTCACTGTGGCGACGACGCCCACGCGATCAGGACAGGACAAACGCAAGACGTAGCTAGACTGGCTCAAGATGATTACGCTCCACGGGGCGAGCGCAGCGCCCGCCGGCCGCGTAACCTAACCCAAGGCGAGGTCTCGCTCAACTCGCGCCAGAGAAGGAAGCCATGACGCCATCAGACAAGGCTGTGGATGAGGGGTCCTTGGGACCCGGGGGTCGTCTCGCGGGACTGATCTTGGGTCCACTGCTCGCACTTGGGCTGCAGTGGATGGGACGACCCGAGGGGCTTACCGTGGAGGCGTGGTATGTGGTCTCGCTCGCTGCACTCATGGTGGTGTGGTGGGTCACCGAGGCGATACCCATTGCGGCGACTGCGTTGCTGCCGCTCCCCGCGCTGCCGCTCATGGGTGTGGTCTCGACCAAGGACGCGGCGGCACCTTACGCAGATCCGATCATCTTCATGTTCATCGGCGGCTTCATGCTCGCCGCCTGCGTGGAACGATGGCGTCTGCACGAGCGCGTTGCGCTCGGCATCGCCTCGTGGTCGGGCGGACGTCCGGTGCTCTTGGTGGGCTGCTTCATGCTGGCCTCGGCGGTCATTTCCATGTGGATTTCTAATACGGCCACCACATTGATGCTCGCGCCGATCGCGCTGGGTGCGGCGCGTGCGCTCGCGGGCGATGGTAAAGCGGATCTTGCACTCGGCGGTGCGCTGCTCTTGGGCGTTGCGCATGCAGCGACGATTGCCGGTATCGGTACCCCCGTCGGGTCACCGACAAATCTCATCGCGATCGGTTTTCTTGAGCGCGCCGGTGAGCCGATGGCTTTCACCGAGTGGATGACGCGGGCCATACCGCTGATCTTCGTCATGCTGCCAGTCGGGTGGCTCGTGTTGTGTCTGCCGCTCTTCCGTCGCAGCGCGGGCGATTCGGCTGCCGTGGCGCGCGTGGTAGGCGCCGCCCTGAACTCTCTCGGTCCGTTGTCCCGGCCTGAGGCTCGCATCGGCGTGGTGTTTGCGCTCGTGGCACTGGCTTGGATGTTCCGGCTGCAGCTCAACCAGTTGCCTCTGCTCGGCAACCTCTCGGATGCGGGCATTGCCATCATCGGAGCCGTGCTGCTGTTTTTGGTGCCGTCCGGCCGGACTCAGGGCGAAAAGCTCATCGACTGGCCCACTGCGGAGCGCATTCCCTGGGGTATCGCCCTGTTGTTTGGCGGCGGCTTGTCCTTGGCGGCCGCGATGGAAGTGACCGGTCTTGCGCAGTGGATCGGCGCGCAGATCGCGGCGCTCGATGGCGTATCCACATTCGGTCTCATCGCCATCCTGGTCATTACCACGATCCTGATTTCCGAGCTGGCGAGTAACGTCGCCACGCTCACCTCGATGCTGCCTGTGGTTGGCGCGGTCGCTGAGGCAACGGGCACACCGCTGCAGACTTTGGTTTTCCCGGTCGCGATCGCGGCGAGCTTCGCGTTTATGTTGCCGGTGGCAACCGGCCCCAACGCTATTGCGTTTTCCTCGGGTGTTGTGACACTGAAGCGGATGCTGACGGTAGGCTTCGCACTCAATATCGCCGCAGCCATCGGCATCCTGGCGCTGCTTTCGCCCTGACGACGCGGGTTACGCGGCGGCGCGGGTGAGCGGCGTTCGGATGAGATAGTCGAACGCCCCGAGTGCCGCCTTCGCGCCATCGCCCGCGGCGATGACGATCTGCTTGTACGGTACCGTCGTCGCGTCGCCTGCGGCGAAGATTCCGGGTGCACTGGTTGCGCCGTGATGATCGACGACGATCTCGCCGAAGCGCGACAACTCCAGGGTGCCCTTCAACCACTCGGTATTCGGCACGAGGCCAATTTGCACGAATACGCCCTGCAGTTCGAGCGTGTGCAACTGGCCGCTGCTGCGATCCTTATAGACGAGACCAGTCACGGTCTTGCCATCTCCCAAAATTTCGGTGGTCTGCGCGCCGAGCACGATGGTCGTATTGCTGAGGCTCTTGAGCTTGGCGATCAACACCGCGTCAGCTTTCAACTGATCGGCGAACTCCACCACAGTCACATGACCGACAACACCGGCCAGATCGATCGCGGCTTCGACGCCTGAATTGCCGCCGCCGATCACGGCGACGCGCTTGCCCTTGAACAGCGGGCCATCGCAATGCGGGCAGTAAGCCACACCCCGATTGCGGTACTCGGTCTCGCCCGGCACGTTCACATTGCGCCAGCGTGCACCCGTCGACAGGATCACCGAGCGCGAGCGCAGTACGCCGCCGTGGCTGAGAATGACCTCGACGTCATCACCGGGGTGGGCGGGCGGCACGAGGCGAGTTACCGTTTGCAAACTCATGATGTCGACACCGTAGTGCCGTACATGCGATTCGAGATCGGCAGAAAACTTCGGCCCGTTGGTTTCGAGTATTGAAATGTAGTTCTCGATGCCGAGCGTGTCGTTCGTTTGGCCGCCGAAGCGCTCGGTGACGATTCCGGTGCGCAGACCCTTGCGCGCGGCGTACACCGCAGCCGCAGAACCTGCGGGACCGCCGCCGACGATGAGTACATCGAAGCGCTCCTTCGCATCGATCTTGGCGCGCTCCTTGTCGGCGCTGCTCACATCGAGCTTGGCAACGATCTCCTCGAGGGTCATGCGACCCGAGCCGAACAGTTCGCCGTTGAGGAATACCATGGGCACGGCCATGATCTGCCGTGCGTTGACTTCGTCCTGATAGAGCGCGCCGTCGATAACGACAGTCTCGATGGCGGGGTTCAATACAGCCATCAGCGACAATGCCTGCACCACATCGGGGCAGTTGTGGCAGGACAGCGACATGAAGACTTCGAAGCGCAGCGGCCCCTGCAGGGCGCGCACGGTGTCGATCGTCGCGGCATCAACCTTCGGCGGGTGACCACCCGTCCACAGCAGAGCGAGGACGAGCGAGGTGAACTCGTGGCCGAGCGGTACTGCAGCAAAGTGCAGAGAGGACTCGGCGCCGACGCGCTTGATCTGGAACGAGGGACGGCGGGACTGTTGACCGTCCAGCCTGACCGACACTTTGTCGGTCAGGCTGGCGATCGTTTCAAGCAGAGCACGCAGTTCTTGCGCGCCCTGCGAATCATCGAGGCTCGCCACCAGCTCAACGGGCTGGACCACCTTAGTGAGGTAGGCCCGTAACTGGGACTGGAGGGATTCGTTGAGCATGGTGGCGTCTCGATGAGGCGGGGGGTGCTTAGATCTTGCCGACGAGGTCGAGCGAGGGCGACAGCGTTTCGGCACCCGGGGTCCACTTGGCCGGGCACACCTGGCCCGGGTTCTTGGCCACGTACTGAGCGGCCTGCACCTTGCGCAGCAGCTCCTTGGCATCACGGCCAATGCCGTTGTCGTGGATCTCGCACAGCTTGATCACGCCTTCCGGGTTGATGACGAAGGTGCCGCGCAGCGCGAGGCCTTCTTCTTCGATCATCACGTCGAAGTTGCGCGTGATCGTGCCGGTCGGATCGCCCACGAGCGGGTAGTTCACCTTGCGGATCGTGTCCGAGGTGTCATGCCACGCCTTGTGCGTGAAGTGCGTGTCGGTCGAAATGCCGTAGATCTCGACGCCGAGCGACTTGAAGGTCTCGTAGTGATCGGCCAGATCGCCGAGCTCGGTGGGGCAGACGAAGGTGAAGTCGGCGGGGTAGAACACCACGACCGACCACTTGCCCTTCAGGGACTGGTCGGTGACTTCGACGAACTTGCCGTTGTGGTAGGCGGTGGCCTTGAACGGCTTGACGGGGGTATTGATGAGGGACATGTCGACTCCTTGTTTTGACCGGTAAAACCGCCGCATCCTCGCGACGTGGGCGAATCTTCCCCGGCTGGAGTCATTTCATCCAATCGATTGTTTTTATATTCTCGATAGGTGTTCTCTATGTGTTTCCGAGCGGCGCCGTACTTAGCGGGTGGGTGGGCGCAACTGGCCGGATTGCACCAGTGCTTCGTAGACCGCCGATTGCATCGCGCGGTTCTCGGTTACCGAAGCGCTCGGCTTGGCGGCAAAGGCGTCGGTCGGCCAACCGCCTGCGCGGGCATAGATCGGCGCATGCGCTTGGGGGCTGAGTTCGCTTAGAAAAGAAAACCGTGACCCGGCGCGACGCCGACGTAATGCCTCGACGTCGAGCGTGGTGGTAATCAGGCATTCCTCCGTGCCCATCGCCTTGTTGAGCACTCTGCCCGTGAAATCGATGATCTGCGACTCGCCGTGGCAGACGTTCGGCGGCAAGTCCGAATCGACGTTCGGACCGGAGTTGGCCATCAGCAGGTAGCAGTTGTTTTCCCACGCGCGCGCTTTACGCACTGCGGTCCATGCGGCACCGCCTTCTTCAAAATGCTCGGGGCCGCGGGCCTCGCTCGTCACGTGCAGGAGGATCTCCGCGCCCTGCAGCGCGAGACAGCGCGCCACCTCGGGGAAGTGGATGTCGTAGCACACCAGCGCACCAAGCCGGCCGAGCGGCGTATCGAGCACCGGAAACAGTGCCTCGGGTCCGCCGAAGAGGCGACAGTACTCCGTGTAGACGTCCTGTGGCGTGGTCTTTGAAGTGACGGAGTACATCTTGCGATAGCGCAGCGCGACCGCGCCCGCCGGATCGATGATGAAGGCCGTATTAAAAAAGCGGCCGGGAAACTCGGGGATCACTTCGTAGGCCATGCCCGCGACGTAAGACTTGGTGTCCTGTGCCGCACGTTGCAGCGGTTCGATCTCGGGCCCTGGCAGTTGCACCGAGGCTTCGATCCAGGCGGCCGTCGAGACGCCGAGCTCAAACCCGTGGATACAGAATTCGGGCAGCACGAACAGTTTGCTGCCGAAGGCGGCCGCGCCGCGGCGCACGAGGTCTGCGCAATGCTTGGCGTTGGCGAGCAGCAACTCGCGTCTCACGGGCTGTCCGGCGCGCACCACCGGCCTGACCGTGGACTGGATCACTGTGGCGTTGTAGGGTTCCATGGTCCGCACGCTCCACGGGAAGTCGAACAATGACGGCAAGCATGATGACCCGGACCGACTCGCATTATCCAGCCCTCAGCGCTTGGTACGTGGTGGGTGTGCTGACCATTGCGTACATCATCTCGTTCATCGATCGGCAGATCCTTAGTTTGCTCATCGAGCCGATCCGCCGGGATCTGGGGCTCAGCGATTTCCAGATGGCGTGGATCGGGCCGCCGGCGTTTGCGACCTGTTTTCTGCTGTTCGGGCTGGTATTTGGTCGCCTAGCTGATCGGGTCGGCCGTCTGCGCCTCGTCGCACTTGGTTTGACCGTGTGGTGCGTGATGACCGCCGCCTGCGCCTTTGCCGACACGGCCATCGAGATGTTCATCGCCCGCATGGGTGTCGGCATCGGCGAGGCCGTGCTGACGCCCTGTGCACTGTCTTTGATCAGTGACATGTTTAGCCGCGAGCGTGTCGGCAAGCCCATTGGCGTTTACTCATCAGGTGTTGCGCTCGGCTCCAGCCTCGCCTTCATCCTGGGCAGCGCCATCATTCTGTGGCTCGAGAGCGGCGGCCACGACCCGTTTTTGGCACTCGGTGTTACGGATGCATGGCGCGAGACGTTTCTGATTGTCGGTCTGCCTGGCTTGGTACTGCTGCCCCTGTTGCTGTTTGCCCGCGAGCCGGCACGACGTGAGCGCCTGAGCGGTGCCGCGCAGGTTTCGCTGCGCCAGACGTGGCGCTACCTGGTCGATAACCGACGGGTGTTCGTGCCGCTGTTTTTCGGCAAGGCCGTGTTCAACTTCATTGCCTACGCGCAATTTTGGATCGTGCCGATGTTCGAGCGAACCTGGGGCTGGAGTCGCGTACGCACCGGGACTCTGTGGGGTACGACTCTGCTCGTTTCCGGCTTGGTGGGAGTCATGCTTGGCGGCTGGTTAAGCGATCGTTGGTACCGCGCCGGGCGGCGCGACGCGGCGCTGCGCACCGTATGGATCGCCTTGTTGGTCACGCTGCCGCTGCACGCTCTCGCACCCTTGATGCCGAGCGGTGAGCTGGCGTTGGCTTTGTTCGTGCCGGCGCTCATTGCCGCAGGCGCCGGCAGCTCCGCCGGCTCCACGGCCACCATGCTCGTCACTCCTAACGAGTACCGTGGCCAGATGACGGCCCTGTCGCTGCTCATCGCGAGCGGTCTC